>BBPT01000014.1 GCA_000829755.1 Parachlamydiaceae bacterium HS-T3 | reverse complement strand
GATAGCTTTTCGATACAATGTTTAAATGGAGACCGTGTGCATGTAGCCTTTTCTCTGGATACTTGTGATAGAGAAGTGATGCGCTACATTGCATCAACCATTGGAATTGATGGGCAAATGATCAGGGATCTTATGCTCGAAACAGTGGAGTATAGATTTGGGCAACCCCAATTGCCAATCTCTCTGCAATGGTTAACAGATAATGGCAGCTGCTATACTTCCAAAGAAACAGTAAAGTTTGGAAGAACGTTAGGCATGGAGATAAGGACTACGCCAGCTTACAGCCCGGAAAGCAATGGGATGGCGGAAGCTTTTGTTAAAACGTTTAAGAGGGATTACGTGTGTTTTGGCAATCTACAAAATGCTGAGGCTATTTTAAAGCAATTGCCGATTTGGATGAGCGATTACAACAATAA
>BBPT01000015.1 GCA_000829755.1 Parachlamydiaceae bacterium HS-T3 | reverse complement strand
AAGTTATTTTGAAAATCAATAGAAATCAAGAAAATCCTAAAAACTCAAATAACGAAAGTTAAATGAGTAGTAAACTAGAAGATAAGCTAGTTTACAAAACGTTTAGCAGAAATGCTAAACACAAGCATATCGAGCAAAGTAAAAACTTTGTAAGTATATTATCATCACTGATAATAATCGATGCTTGAGGAAAAATTCTTCACATCAAAAAAGCAAAAAAAGGCAAATCTAAGCAATTAGATTTGATCGTAAACTCAGTACTTAAGCTTGTACAAATTTTTGGTCAAGCTATTAAGGGCTGCTGGTGGATGCCTTGGCATCAACAGGCGATGAAGGACGCGTAACCTGCGAAAAGCTTCGGTGAGCTGGAAAAAAGCTGTGACCCGGAGATATCCGAATGGGGAAACCCAATGGGAGTAATTGCCCATTATCTATAACTGAATACATAGGTTATAGAAGCGAGACCCGCCGAACTGAAACATCTTAGTAGGCGGAGGAAAAGAAATCAAATCGAGATTCCCATAGTAGCGGCGAGCGAAGTGGGAAGAGCCCAAACCGTTAAGCTTGCTTAACGGGGTTGTAGGACTAACCGTAATGATTAGGAAATCTTAGCTGAAGACTTCTGGAAAGTTGAGCGAAACAGGGTGATAGCCCCGTAAGCGAAAAGAGAAGCCTAATTAGGTTAGCACCTGAGTAGGGCCGGACACGTGAAACCCGGTCTGAATCCGGAGGGACCACCCTCCAAGGCTAAATACTCGTTGATGACCGATAGTGAACCAGTACCGCGAGGGAAAGGCGAAAAGAACCCCTATTAGGGGAGTGAAATAGAACCTGAAACCAGCAGCTTACAAACGGTCGGAGGCCTATGTCCTTTTTAAGGAAATGGCTGACGGCGTGCCTTTTGCATGATGAGCCAGCGAGTTACGCTATATGGCAAGGTTAAAGGGTAAGAAGCTCTGGAGCCGAAGCGAAAGCGAGTGTTAAAAGCGCGTTTTAGTCATATGGCGTAGACACGAAACCAAGTGATCTATCCATGACCAGGTTGAAGCAGAGGTAAAACTCTGTGGAGGACCGAACTAGTAACTGTTGAAAAAGTTTTGGATGAGTTGTGGATAGGGGTGAAAGGCCAATCAAACTTGGAGATATCTTGTTCTCCCCGAAATAACTTTCGGGTTAGCCTCGGAACGCCCTTTACAGGGGTAGAGCACTGAATTCACGAGGGGGCCTACCGGCCTACCAAAGGAAATCAAACTCCGAATACTGTAAAGATGTCCGGGAGATAGACAGTGGGGGATAAGCTTCATTGTCAAAAGGGGAACAGCCCAGATCGCCGATTAAGGCCCCAAATTCTATGCTAAGTGAGTAAGGAAGTGGAGTTTCTAAAACAGTTGGAATGTTGGCTTAGAGGCAGCCATCATTTAAAGAGTGCGTAACAGCTCACCAATCGAGAAACTCTGCGCCGATAATAGACGGGACTAAAGCATAGAGCCGAAATCGCGGATTTACTCTGAAGAAGAGTAAGTGGTAGGGGAGCGTAGTATGTGCGCCGAAGGTATACCGTAAGGAGTGCTGGAGCGCATACTAGTGATAATGCATGGCATGAGTAAACGATAAAGGAGGCGGAAATCCTCCTCGCCGAAAACCTAAGGTTTCCAGGGTAAAGTTCGACTTCCCTGGGTTAGCCGGTCCCTAAGCTCAGGCAGAAATGCGTAGGCGATGGCAAGCAGGTTAAATATTCCTGCGCCACCTAAAACTATGGTGAATGGGATGACGAAGGACGCACAAACACGCGGACGATTGGAAATGTCCGTGACACTATGAGGCTGGTTGATAGGCAAATCCGTCAACATAAAGCCAGGTAGTGGCTAAGGGGAGTCTTTGGATGAACCGATAGTGTAGAGCAATACTTCCAAGAAATAATCTCTAACCGTTGATGGTGACCGTACCAAAACCGACACAGGTGGGTGGGAAGAATATTCTCAGGCGCGCGAGATAACTCTCGTTAAGGAACTCTGCAAATTATTCCTGTAACTTCGGGAGAAAGGAAGCCGGAGAAGGTGATTGGATTTACTCCATGAGCGTTTTCCGGCCGCAGATAAATGGCCCAGGCGACTGTTTAACAAAAACACAGCACTATGCAAAGACGACTTAAGTCGAAGTATATGGTGTGATGCCTGCCCAATGCCAAAAGGTCAAAAGGAGAAGTTAGCCGTAAGGCGAAGCTTTGAATTTAAGCCCTGGTGAATGGCGGCCGTAACTATAACGGTCCTAAGGTAGCGAAATTCCTTGTCGGGTAAGTTCCGACCTGCACGAATGGTATAACGATCTGGGCGCTGTCTCGACGAGAGACTCGGTGAAATTGTAGTAGCAGTGAAGATGCTGTTTACCCGCAATAAGACGGAAAGACCCCGTGAACCTTTACTGTACTCTGATATTGGCTTCTGACTTTTCATGTGTAGGATAACTGGGAGACTATGAAGTCCCATCGTCAGGTGGGATGGAGTCAACGTTGAAATACCAGTCTTGAAAAGTTGGAAATCTAACGAAAGCCTGTGAAGCCAGGCTTCGGACATTGTCAGACGGGCAGTTTTGCTGGGGCGGTATCCTCCTAAAAAGTAACGGAGGAGTCCAAAGCTTACCTCATCGTGGTTGGCAATCACGAGAAGAGCGTAAAGGTATAAGGTAAGTTGACTGTGAGTCCAACAAGACGAACAGATACGAAAGTAGGGCTTAGTGATCCGGCGGTGGAAAGTGGAATCGCCGTCGCTCAACGGATAAAAGGTACTCCGGGGATAACAGGCTTATCGCCACCAAGAGTTCATATCGACGTGGCGGTTTGGCACCTCGATGTCGACTCATCGCATCCTGGGGCTGAAGAAGGTCCCAAGGGTTTGGCTGTTCGCCAATTAAAGCGGTACGCGAGTTGGGTTCAAAACGTCGTGAGACAGTTTGGTCCCTATCTGTTGTGGGCGTAGGATACTTGAGAGGAGCTGCTTCTAGTACGAGAGGACCGAAGTGGACGAACCAATGGTGTTCCGGTTGTTTTGCCAAGAGCATAGCCGGGTAGCTAAGTTCGGAAAGGATAAGCGTTGAAAGCATCTAAACGCCAAGCCTCCCTCAAGATAAGGTATCCCAATGAGACACCATGAAGACGACATGGTTGATAGGTTGGGTGTATAAGCACAGCAATGTGTTGAGCTAACCAATACTAATAAGTCCATTGGCTTGACCGCCTTTTTTTTAAAGGTTAGGAAAAGTTTATAAAAGCACAAGTATTAAGCGCAGATGTGAGAAGAAACTTCAAGCGTCGATTATAATCAGTGATTAAAGATTTTCTTGGTGGCAATAGAGAGAGGGAAATACCTGATCCCATCCCGAACTCAGAAGTCAAGCCTCTCATCGCCGATGGTACTGCACGCAAGAGTGTGGGAGAGTAGGTCGCCGCCAAGTTTTTGTTTCGCCTCAACTACCTTTAGTTGAGGCTTTTTTTTTGCCTTTATTTTTTCCTAAT
>BBPT01000016.1 GCA_000829755.1 Parachlamydiaceae bacterium HS-T3 | reverse complement strand
GCTGTCAGCATTCAATCTGAACCAAGATCAAATTCTCAATAAAAAAAACTATTGAAAGTTTGAGCTATTAAATAATAATCGTACGATTTATCTTTGCAGCCATTGCTGGCTGCCTTGACTTATCGCACAAGCTTCATTTTTTGTGCTTGTACATTGTCTTTTTCACTTTGTCAAAAGAACTTAGCTTTCTGTTTAAGAAGCTAACGCTGAAGCTCTTCGGCTTCACTTTCGCCGCATTTCGTTTCGCTTGTTTTGCGCTTCGTAACTTGCGGGAAGTTCACAATTTATCGAACTTTGCTATTTTTTCGCAAGCTTCTTTTGTGAAATTTCGAAAAACTTTCATTTTTTTGTCTAAAATAGCTATAAGAAAACGAATAAATCTATTTTTGGTTTACTAAATGTACATCAAACAAAAATCACGCTTAGGAATACTTGTAGATGATATTTTTGCAAAACACAAAACAGGAATATACCACCCGGAGAACCATCAAAGAATTTTTGCGATAAAAAAATTGCAAAAAAAATCAAAAGACTTCGAAACGGCAGAAAAAATACCGCCAAAGTTGGCCAAAAATGAGCAACTTTTTTTATGTCATTCGCCCAAATATATCCAACTGATTGAGGAAGATTGCCGACTCTCTAAACAAATTGGCCCTGATGATGGGAGTTTTACGTTAAGAACAGGCGATGTTCAGATCTGTTCCGAATCTTTTGAGACCGCTCTATTTGCTGTAGGTGGAGTTTTGCAGGCCGTTGATTGGGTTCTAAAAGATAGATTGGATGTTGCATTCTGTGCAGTAAGACCACCAGGCCATCACGCTAGCGCAGAATGCGGGATGGGGTTTTGCCTACTCAATAATATTGCAATTGCTGCAAGATACGCTATCAGTCACTTTAGATTAAAAAGAGTGCTCATTGTCGATTGGGATGTTCATCATGGGAATGGAACCCAGGACATCTTTAAAAATGATCCTTCTGTTTTTTATTTTAGCACACATCAATGGCCATTATTTCCTGGAACAGGAAAAAAAGAGGAAAGAGGATGCGGTAATATTCTTAACTTTCCCATTGCCCCTGGAAATCATTCACGCCTCGAAGTTTTAAATGCTTTTCAATCAGATTTAGTCCAAGCAATGGAGAGCTTTAAACCAGAGATGGTCTTTATCTCCGCCGGATTTGACGCCCACTATCAAGATCCTCTTGGTGGAATGAATTTGACGGTACAAGATTTTGGTATTCTGACTGGGGTCGTCAAGGAAGTTGCTAAAAGATACGCTAATGGAAGAATCGTCTCTGTCCTTGAAGGAGGGTATCACCCAGAAAGCCTAGCCCTTTCCGTTGAGGAACATGTGAGGATTTTAAAAAATGCCTGAACTTCCCGAAGTAGAAACCATTGTCAACGATCTAAAAGCAATGGGCATGATTGGACAAACCGTTACTCAATGTATCCTTTTGTGGCCAAAAACTTTAGCTCAATTTACCGAAAAAGATTTACAGCATGCCTTGTGCGGAAAAGAAATACAAAATATCTCTAGACGAGCCAAATTTATACTTTTTCATTTCTCTGATGTTCATCTACTCATTCATCTTCGCATGTCCGGTCGACTAGTCATCGCAAAAAAAAGTAGCTACTCTTCGCCATACGACAGGGCTCTCTTTCATTTAACCAATCATCAAACCTTGCATTTTATTGATGCGCGTAAATTTGGTCGAATTTATCTCACCCAAGATTTAGCTCTCTTTTTTAAAGAATATGGGCCCGAACCCTTAGATCCAAACTTCACTTGGTCCAGTCTTAAAAATCTTCTGGCAAAGAAAAATCATCAGCTAAAAGCCCTTCTCTTAAATCAACGTTTTATCGCTGGACTTGGGAATATTTATGTGGATGAAGCTCTTTGGATTGCTCACTTACATCCATTAAGAAAAGCGAATTCTCTTACAGATAATGAGGTTAGAAACCTTTATAAGGGTATAAAGCAAGCGTTAGAAGCCGGGATTCGAAATAAAGGTTCCACATTAGGAATTGGCAAGAGTAACTATTACCGATTGGATGGACAGAAGGGATCGAACATAAGCGAACTAAACGTTTTTAGACGAACAAACCTCTCTTGTAAGCGATGCGGGATGAAAATTGTGCGTATTAAAGCAGCTGGACGAAGTACTCATTTTTGTCCAAATTGTCAAAAATGAAGACCCTAACCATGGCCAGAAAACTAACTAGCCATGGAAAACATCTATCTTGGCTATTTTTTTGGATGTTCTAACGCATTTAACTCCGCATCCTGCTCATCTGCATCTTCGTCAAGAGGGATTGCAAAAATATCTGTTTGATCAACCGGTTGTCTGATGGTAGGACTTTTGTTGTTTTCAACAGCATTAAGTCCGCATGCATTAACACAAGCTAACCCGATGAAAAAAGAAAAAATGTAGCGCATCAATTCTGACTCCATTATTTAAAATATCAGTTGGATTAAAATTTTTCTTGTACATTCCCTTCTTTACCTCAATAGGTGAAAGGCTGGACTACTTTTATAAATGAAAGAAAAAACTTTAACAAGATAAATAATGAATTTAAACATCTTATATTTTTAAAATTAATTATAACCATTGCTCTGTTTCCTTTGTTTTCACTCCTCTCCCCCCTCCATTCTTCTTCTCATCCATTTTTATCCGGCAGGGTTTTCGCGCTTTGCTTACTTCAGCTTTCTCGAAGTGTTGCTCGCTGTGATTCTTAATGAAAAGCTAGATGGAAGTCCTTATCATTATGCCTATTTGGCTGGTTTTAATGATAAAGTTGATAACAAGAAAGAATGGTTAAAAAGACTGCATTTAAACCAATAAAGGATTTGCCTTGAGAGAAGGCCTCATAACAAACCTAGCGTTTCAATAAAGTATTTGGTAAAAAACAAGTTCATATGAGAAAATGACGTTAACGCTCAATAGCGTTGACAAAAGTTAAACTAGGAGTAAAAAAATGTTTACTGAATGGTCTGCAAACCAAGCTCCTCCTCTGAGGATAGATACATCTTCTCTTTTTGCTAATTGTTCTTCTTTTGGCTTTTCTTATTATCCTTCCTATTATTCTTATTAATTATTCCGTTTAGTTTCCGTATTTAATTATTTTAAAAACAGTATTGCGCACTTTTAGCATTGCATGTGCATGGCTATAACTGCTTTATGCTGTCAAATATTTTTTATAAAAAATTTATTTTATATCTAGAGGATAGATGAAACAGCCAGAAAAAGGTCATGGCTTGACCACAACAAAAGCTCCATTTATCGAAAATGCCAAAACCGAAGGGCAAATATTTATTCACCAACCCTATGAGTTCTACAATCAGAACAATCAAGATGCATGGAGAAAATTATATGCCCTTTTACGCCCAAAATGGGAAAAATATGCAAATAAGAAATTTATGCAAGGAATCCAATCGCTTTGTTTGAATCCGGACCGAATTCCTAGACTCGAAGAGATCAATGCATTTTTAGAACCATTAACAGGGTTTAAAGCAAAAGCCGTTAGTGGTTACGTACCTACCTATCTATTTTTTGATAGCTTAAAACATCGCGAATTTCCGACAACAATTACAATTAGGGATATCAATAATTTAAATTATTTGCCTGAGCCAGATATATTCCATGACATTGCAGGGCATGTTCCCATGCATACGGATAGAGTATTTGCCGATGTGCTCGTGAAATTTGGCTCCCTTGCTTACAAAGCAGCGAAGCGACATGCACACATTGTCAACACCGAAGAGAAGTTGTCTAAAATCCGAAGCAATATCCAAGCTTTATCGCGGTTTTTTTGGTTTAGCATTGAATTTGGCCTTATGCGCGAGAATGAGCGTATCTGTGTGTATGGTAGTGGCCTTTTAAGCTCTGCCGGTGAAATTGAGCACGCTGTGGAGTCTCCGAATGTTCAAAGATACCCTTTTCAGCTCGAATGGGTCATTAACCAATCATTTGAAATCGATCGTTTTCAACCTCTTTTATTTGTGATTGATTCATTCGCACATCTTTATAAAGAAGTAGATCGACTTGAACAGTGGCTAAATGAGGGAAAATTAGACAATGTCAACCCCGGGGAACCGAACGTAAATGAAGCGGACCTACAAGCTTTTTTAGAGGTGGAAAATGAAAGAAGAGATGAAAATTCCCCCGCTTGAAAAAATTTATCCTATTTTGAGTATGGCTTTCTGCGTTATCATGGTTCTTTCAAATATTATCTCGGCAAAGATGGTTGTATTGCCATTTTTTGGTTTTAGCATTCCAGCCAAGTTGATTACCTATCCCCTCACATTTTTATTGAGTGATCTTGTCACTGAATTTTTTGGAGCCAGAAAGGTTAAATTCATGGTTTACAACGTATTAAGGATGAGCATTGCAAGTTTCAGTATGATTGAGTTGGCTTTATGGCTTCCTCCGGATGCATCTGAAAGCCAAAATGCATTTCAAGCGGTGCTTGGTTTAAGCGGTTTGCTCATTTTCTCTTCGCTTACTGCCTACACGATTGCTCAACTTGCTGATATTCAACTTTACACGTTGATAAAAATGGAAGAACACAATCAATTATTAAGTAAAATTTATCATTAATTAAAAAAGGAATTTTATGGATTTAAATTGCAAACTTTCAAACAAAGCATGTATTCCTTGCAACGGAGGAATTCCCCCTCTTAAAGGCCTTCAGCTATCCGAATTACATAACCAACTCGGCAATGGTTGGCGAATAGTTGAAGAGCACCACTTAGAAAAGGAGTACTTTTTTTCGGACTTTTGCGAGGCTCTTTCTTTTACAAATAAAGTTGGTGCACTTGCAGAAAAAGAAGGGCATCACCCCGATATTCTTCTAGCTTATGGCAAAGTCAAAATCCAGCTATGGACACATAAAATTGACGGGTTATCCGAAAGTGATTTTATTTTAGCGGCAAAATGCGATGAGATCACTTGAGTGTTAACGATTAACATACGTCAATCTCTTAGTTGCTAATCTACCACAGTATCATCCAGCTGGTTAGGTTGGATGGTACTAAAAACGCCATTTCTTAAGCATTCTTCGAAGCCATTTTCTAGTGATAGCATCTTCTTAAAGAAATATAGACTTTTAAGTCTAATTTAGATAAATTAGTCTTAAAGCAAAAAGGAGAATAAGGATTGAAGAAATCATTAGAAGAGATTTTGCCTTTTGCAGAGGCATTCTCTCGTCTGCTACACCCCTTTGCAGAAGTTGTGGTCCACGATCTTGATAAAGATCAGATAGAAGCGATCTACAATCCCCTTTCTCGGCGAGAGGTTGGGGA
This sequence comes from Parachlamydiaceae bacterium HS-T3, assembly GCA_000829755.1. Lineage (GTDB taxonomy): Bacteria > Chlamydiota > Chlamydiia > Chlamydiales > Parachlamydiaceae > HS-T3. The sequence goes on along the minus strand of BBPT01000016.1, from coordinate 107,138 downwards.
CGATTCTTATCTTGACCGGATTGACTTTGAAGAATCGGAAGCAATTATCGGTCCCTATAAGAAAATGAACTGGGATGGTAAGCCGATGAAGTCAATAAGTATTGTGATTCGCAATCAGGCTGGAAAAGCTGAAGGGTTTTTATGCATTAATGTGGATATCTCATTTTTTGAAGCGGCAAATCACTTGCTGCAATCCTTTCTAAATAACAACGGAGAGATTCCTGAACAAACACAGCGTCTTTTTAAAGAAGACCTTTATGAGAAAATCAACCAGTATGTCCAACATTATTGTTGCAAGCATCAAGTCAGGATAGAGGCTTTGAACCGCACACATAAGCAAGAGATCATCCATTCGTTAGCACAAGAGGGTGCATTTCAAGAGAAGAATGCCGCTAATTATATTGGACGTGTTTTGGGGATTTCTAGAGCCACTGTATATAATTATTTGAAGGATGAGGGTTAAATTGAAATATCCAGAATTTAAATTAGAAAGCTATCTTGCCAAAAGAGAATTTAGTGCCCCTTTTAATCTATGCGCTTCAGATATAGAAACTTATTCCATGAATGAGATTGTTCAAATGGCAGATGAACAATCTTTAGTTCCTTGGAATGATTTAAAACTCAGCTACACTGAGCCCATGGGCCATCCCCTGTTGCGAGAAGAGATAAGTAAAATTTACGGTGAAAATATCGATCGTGAACAGGTCTTATGTTTCGCTGGAGCTCAAGAAGGAATCTATTGCATGGCTCATACTCTTCTCGATCCTAAAGACCATGCCATTATCGTGACACCCTGCTACCAGTCTCTTGAGACTCTCCCATCTGCCATTTGTCCTACATCAAAAATACAATTGCAGTACAAAAAGGGCTGGGGGTTAGATGTCGAGCAGATCGAAAATGCTATCAAGCCCAACACCAAATTGCTTGTGGTTAACTTTCCGCACAACCCTACAGGAGCCCTCATCACATGCAGTACTCAGTTAAAGCTTGTTGAACTGGCGCGCAAACACGGCTTGTGGATTTTTTCAGATGAAGTCTACCGATTTCTTGAAGTCAACCCAGCAGATCGACTCTCCTCTTTTGCAAGTATCTATGAGAAGGGACTGAGCTTAAGCGTCATGTCCAAAGCCTATGGGCTAGGAGGACTCCGCATTGGCTGGATTGCATGCCAGGATAAACAGCTCCTTGGTAAAATGAATGAAATTAAGCACTATCTATCCATTTGTAACAGTGGGCCTTCAGAAATCTTATCTTTGATTGCTCTTAAGGCGAGTGAGAAAATTCATAACCAAAATCACCACCTATTAAAAGAGAATTTAAAACAACTCGACAGCTTTTTCGTACAAAATGCAGAGTGGTTTGAGTGGGTTAGACCCAAAGGAGGATGTATAGCCTATCCCCTTTTTAAAGGAGATGTGCCAATTGATAAGCTCGCCGATGACTTACTTGAACAATTTGGAGTACTTATTCTTCCTGCCAACATTTATGGTGACTGCTCTAATCATTTTCGGATCAGTTTTGGTCGGAAATCTATGCCTCAAGCATTAGAAAGACTTAATCAATTCATACACAAAAATAAGAACCAATGGGGAAAGAAAAAATGAAATTCTGGCAAGTCGATGCTTTTACCAATGAAATTTTCTGTGGAAACCCTGCTGCTGTGTTTATCTTTGATCAAGAGCCTTCCGCTGAGCTCATGATGAAAATTGCTAAAGAAATGAATCTTTCAGAAACAGCATTCGTGATCAGGGGAGCTCACTTGAAAATACGCTGGTTTACTCCGAATGCTGAGGTGAATTTATGCGGTCATGCCACCTTATCCGCAGCCCATATTCTCTGGCAAGAAAACTTAGTAGAAAGCAGCAAAATCGTCTTTGAAAGTAAAAGCGGGCGCTTAGCTGTTACCAAGAATGGGAACGGATACACATTAGATTTTCCTTTGCAGTCCCCTAGCCATAAATGGGAGTATTTAGATTCCATCTCACAACTCCTGAGAGTAGCTCCAGAGTACATTGGTTCGAACGAAGAAGATTGCATGGCTGTCGTGTCAGATGATGCGGTTGTGCGCAGCTTTTCTCCAGACCACCAAAAAATCAGCAACTTAAGCGAACGAGGATTTCTACTCACTTCTCGGGATAAGACAGAAGAATTTGATTATATTTACCGAAGTTTCTTTCCAAAACTGGGTGTTCTAGAAGATCCAGTGACAGGATCTGCCAACACATGCCTAGCCGCTTATTGGTCTAAGAAATTGAACAAAAGCAATTTAAAAGCTCGCCAGGTCTCTGAAAGAGGTGGAAATCTGGATATAGAAGTTGTACATGATCGTGTTCTTATCACAGGAGAAGCCGTTACCGTATTTACAGGATTGATGAAATTAAATGGGGATGGCCAATGAAAATGCTTTCCTTACAAGAGATTCAATCTCGATTAGATCTCAAAAAAGCAATTGCAATGCAAGAAGATGGATTTCGACTTTTCTCTAGAGGTAAAGTCGAGGTGCCACCTGTTGGATATATGAAGATGGATGAGAACCTTGGCGAGGTTCACGTTAAATATGGATGGATCAAAGATGACCAGATCTTCGTTGTGAAGGTTGCTGGAGCCTACCCTCACAATAAGGCTAAAGTACAAGGAGTCCTTATGGTCTTCAATGCAAAAACGGGAGAGCCGATAGCTGTGCTACAAGATGAAGGTTACCTTACAAATATTCGAACCGCGATAGCGGGTTACATTGCAGCCAAATATATGGCACCAAAAAAAATGACTACCATTGGAATTATAGGGACAGGAGTCCAAGCACGCTTGCAGGCTAAGCTGCTAAAAGAGCATACCCATTACAGAGACCTGGTCGTCTGGGGACGCAACAATGACAGCGTTTGTGCATCTATGGAGGATATGAAAAAGTTGGGATTTAAGGTCCGACAGGCGACCTCGACTGCCGAGATTTGTAAAGAATGCAACTTGATTATCACTACCACATCAGCAAGAGAGCCTCTCATTTGGGCAAAAGATGTGCAACCAGGTACCCATATCACTGCTGTGGGTGCTGATGCGCCGGGAAAACAGGAACTGGATCCAGATATCTTCAAGCTGGCAGATATCTGCGTTGTTGATTCAAAAAGCCAGTGTTTGGATCATGGAGAAACGGCCCATCCTTATAAAGCAGGAATGATTAGAGAAGAGGATCTTATTGAATTAGGTGATGTCATTCACAATCCTTCCCTAGGAAGGCAGTCTGCAAAGCAGATCTCGATTGCAGATCTTACAGGAATCAGCGTCCAGGACATCCAAATTGCTAAGTCGATATTAGACAGTCATTATTGATCGAAATGCTGGGATTGCTATTTATCTCTCCCCTAAAGAATTTGAGTCAAATTTTTCTTCGTGTGATACCCAATGGGTTGATCATCGATGTAATCAGTTGTTTTGATCTCATAGCCCATTTTATTGTAGAGGGCAATCGCCCGTTCATTGTGATCAAAAACAAAAAGCTTAGCTTGATCAATACCATTTTCTAATAGAATAGCTTCCCATCCTTGAATCATTTGTTGCCCAAGCCCCTAGCCTCTCGATATTTTTCTCAAGATAAATCGATTCCAAGTAAGCAATTCGATCTTTTGTGGAGCAAATCAAATAATCATAAAGCACTCAAAAAAGCCCGCTTGCATAAGCTGCTCCGTATAAAAAGTGAGCATCGCATTCTGGATTTGTTGGCATTCAAATGGATCCGATTCTCGAAACAATATTTGTGCATTTAAGGGATGAAAGATAAAAATAAATAAGCAGAGAAAAGTTTTTATCCCCTTGTAAGGATCTTTTGCCATTTTCGTCTTAATGCGGTAGTCTGCTTGGATATGCCTAACAACCCGTTATAGGTAGAATAGCAAAAGCTTAAAAAAGTAGACGTTCTCTTTAACTTTTCAATGCTACATTGATTAATATGTCCTTTTTCATAAATTAAATTTAATTCATAAGCGTGAGACCAATGTTAATAGAAACTGAAAGACTTGCTTTAAGACAATTTACCATTGATGATCTGGATGCATTTGCTTTGCTCATGGCCGATCCTGAAGTGATGCGTTTTTCTCCTAGCGGCCCAGTAACGGATATGAAAAAAGTAAAGGAGTATTTCCAAAAGAGGATATTGGACCATTATATCCAATATGGGTATGGCCTATATGCCGTTATCGAAAAAAAAGATAACCAGTTGATTGGTTTTGTAGGTTTGATCAATCAAAATATTGAAGGAGAAAGTAAAACGGAATTAGCCTATCGCCTTCTCCCACAGTTTTGGGGTAAAGGATTAGCAACAGAAGCGTGTTTAGCGATAGGCCATTACGCCTTTAACCAATTAGGCATGGATGAGGTTATTTCTATCATCGACTCTAAAAATACCCGTAGCCTTCAAGTAGCCAAACGTATTGGGATGTATCATTGGAAGAACGCTTTATTTCATCATCTTCCTGTTGAGATCTATGGATTAAAAAAGCTCATTTTAGAGCCTTTTCAGCAAAATTGGCATAGCGACTTTGAAAAAGAAAAAATAAAACTTTTAAACTCTTTAGAAGGTCTTGATATTGAGTTTTATCACATTGGCAGCACAGCTATCCCTCAAAGCGCAGCTAAGCCCATCATCGATATCCTTGGCGTTACTCCGGATATCACAATTATCGATCAATATTCTGAGCTTATCTCTGAACTAGGCTATCAAGCCATGGGGGAAAATGGCATGAAACAAAGGCGTTTTTTCCGCAGGAAACATCACGATCCGGTTCATTTACATATTTTCGAAGACTCTGATCCTGAAGTAGAGCGTCATCTTCGTTTTGTGTCTTACCTAACAGCTCATCCAAAGCTCCTTAAAGAGTACTCTGAAATAAAACATGAACTTGCGCAACAATTTCCAGGTAATAGTGAACGTTACTGCTTAGGCAAAGAAAGGTTTATCAAAACAGTTGACGCTATGGCAGCTAAAGAAGCTTCAACGCTTATTCTGCCAACAAGAAAAGTCCATAAAAAAAAAGTCTGGTCTTCATTTGAAATTTTAAAGGCCATGGAAACCAACCTGCATCTCCAGATGACCTATTTTACAAAATATGTGGATACAATGGAGCTGCTCTCCCATCCCGATGCCACTGTGGTGCGATCATGCATCGCAGATGATACGTTTAATTATGTTTTATCCGCAGGCTTCAACGAGGCTAATGTGCAAGATCGTGTCTCTCAGATCATAAAGCTATTTAAGGATCCGGCAATACCTTATTCCTGGTGGGTGGGTCCATATGACACCCCGAAAGCATTAGCCGATGTCTTAATTGCTCAAGGCCTTCACTTGAAAGAAGAAAACGCAGGGATGTATCTTAGCATTGATGATTTCATTCCATCTCCATCAAATTCCCCTTTAGATTTTCAAAAAGCTCATTCCTTACAGCAATTAAAAGACTTTTCGCAAGTGTTTGTGAGTGTAGGAGGGCATCCTGAAGCTTTTGATAAGATCTTTAGCAGAGTACCCCCTATTTTATATCAAGATGGGACTTGCTATGAAATCTATGTAGCTTATTTGCATGGCATTCCTATTGTGACAGGAATATTAGTCTTACATGCTAATGTAGGAGGCATTTACTACATTGCCACTGTGCCTGACCAGCGCAAAAAAGGTTATGGGACGGCCATGATGGAATATTTAATCCAAAGAGCAAAGGATCAGGGCTATCATTTAATTACTTTGCAGGCATCGAAAGAAGGAAAACCCCTTTATCAACACCTAGGCTTTAAAGAATGCTGTGTCTTTAAAGAATACGCAAAAACTCCTGTTTAAATATGGGAAAAAAGCGATCCCCTATCTTAGTAGAATTCGCCAGGAAAGTGAGGCTCAGGAGGCATGAATTAAATTTAACTCAAGAAGAATTGGTTGAACGAGCAAATTTCCACGTAAACTACATTTGGGGGCATCGAAAGGGCATTAAAAAATCCATCTCTAGAGAGCATCGTAGCCTTAGCAAAAGCTTTAGAAATTTCTCCCAGAGATTTACTACCAGATCAGTAGACTTGAAGTTAAACAGATGTCAAGCTCATGTTGAAAAAATACCTTAGCTAACGCTGTGGTTTGATTTTTATTTTTATAAATCTCTTTCACTACCTCTAAGTATTCTTCTATCGAAGGGAGCCCGATAGCTAATCTTCTTTCGTTAACATGTTCCTCATCTTCTATTGGGTAAAATGTAAAATCTTCATTTAATTGAGTACCATATATCTGCTTTTTACCCCCATACACAGACACCCGATCTTTTAAGTAGGCGAAATCGATGATTGAAGCTTCTTGATTAGCGATCGCGCGCTCTAACAGCTCCAAGCATTGACTTTGAAATAAATAATCTGATGTATGCTGCACTAATAGCCAAAAGGCATGAGAACCTTCTGGGCCAACGAGTGAATGACCAGGCCAGTTGTTCATGCTTAGTAGGCTCTTAATATGCAATTAAATAAATCGTAAAATAAGAATTGCAGAATACTAATCGTGCGAAAAAACTTGCTTCCATTGGCATAATAAATGATTTAAGCGTTGTTGAAAGGCTTCCCCATTACTACGATAAAGAGCAAGTACGCGGTAGCGAGAAGGAGCTGGTTGCCATGAAACGGGATACAGTTTAAATGGATGGGCTAAAAAATCAGGTAAAAAACCGACTTCAGAAGAAGTGGAACAGATATCCGCAATGAGAGACCAACTGGGCAAGCGGGCCTTCACATGTAAAGGTTGGCTATAAACTTGTTGCCACCTCTGCTGTAAGGTCAGCACTTCAATTTGATCTTCTGGTAAAAGCACAGCCGATTGAGGGATGTCTAACTTGGCAGAATACAACTGAAAGCTACCCTTTCCTATTTCATTTGCAATCACGCCTTCCCAGGGGGCATTATCAAGCACAAGCGCCACATCAACTTCATCTCGCAATACAGCTCCATAAGCACTATCAGGCCTCATCAACTTAAGTTCGATCGTCTCTAACGTTAAAATATTTGGAATGGCCACCCTAGCTATCGCGTGTGTAGTCGCAATTCTAATGGGTAAAGAATCTTGAGCTGCTACAGTCTCTCGCAAATGTTTTACCCAATTCTGTGCACGGATTAAAAGAAGCTGCCCCTCTGTTGTAAGCCTAAATTGACGCTTTTCATGGGTGCAAAGAGACCTTCCAAACGCCAGCTCGACTCGTTGAATGGCTGCGCTAGCAGCACTTTGGCTTAAGTGATGTAACAGTGCAGCCTGGCCCAAGTTTTTCAAATGAGCTGCGCTGATAAAAAGCTCTAAGTCGGCAATTCGTAAGTTGCGTAAGGAATATTTAGGTGGCTGCTGTTCATCTGATTTTCTTTTTCTCTTACCCAAAGTAGTAAAACCTCTTTAATCGATATTATCAATATTCAAATGCGAATATATCGACAATACAAAAATAAAGCCACCATTTATTCTACATTTTTTGATCAAACAGGTGATATATGAATATAGAAAACAAATTTTTACAGTTATTTCAATGGCTTTGTCGCTTTAACTTTGGTGATTTTGATAAAGAGGAATTTAAAAAGTTTTTGCGGATGGGTGTGATATTCGCTTTAATCATAGGGGTTTATTGGACTCTGCGACCTCTAAAAGATGCGATCTTTATCCAACTTGTCGATAAGTTGCATTTACCCTATGCAAAAACAGTGTCAGTGTTAGCCTTGCTGCCACTTGTGATGTTTTATACCAAGCTGTTAGAGCATACTTCGAGAGAGAGGATGCTCATGATACTGCCTGCTTTTTATGGGATTACAGTCTTGTGTTTTGCAGCTCTTATGTCGTTCACTCAAAAGGCAGTCGCAGAAATTGCCGCACAGTCTTTTTTACCTTTTATAGCAACAAAAGCCCTTGGGTATGCCTGGTATCTTTTCGTAGAAAGTTTTGGCTCTTTGATGGTTGCATTGTTTTGGGCTTTCGCAGCTGACACGACAGATCCCGTTTCAGCTAAACGTGGCTTCCCTCTTGTAGTCGCTATTGGCCAAATGGGAGGGATCGTATCACCCTACAGTATAGGAGGTCTCCCTCATCGACTTGGACTCAAAACGGATGCGCTCTCCATGATTTGTTTAGGAATTTTAATTCTCTTAATCATTCCCTTGGTTCGCTATTTTTTAAAGGCCACACCAAAAAATTTATTAGCTTCCTTTCAAGGTAGAAATGAGCAACAAGTAGAGAGTGAGCAAGAGCCAGATTTTTTAGAAGGTTTAAAACTAATGCTAAAACATCGCTATTTGATTGGAATTTTTGCCGCCAATTTTATTTATGAAGTTATTGTGACGATCTTTGATTTTAACTTTAAAATGGCTGCGGGAACCCAATACTCCGGTGTCGCCCTTAGTAATTATTTAAGCATCTATGGATCAAGCGTTAATATCGTCTCATTGTTATGTTTATTGTTAGGCATTAGTAACGTAACTCGTTTTCTAGGGGTGGGGGTTGCACTTGCCGCAATGCCTGTCATAGTGGGATTAGCGTTGTTTGGATTTTTATCGATTAACAGTCTCTCTTTTCTCTTTATTCTCATGGTCGCTTCTAAAGCAATCAACTATGCTTTAAATGGCCCTGCCTTAAAACAACTTTACATTCCAACAACTCCAGATGTTCGCTTTAAAGCACAAGCGTGGATTGAAACTTTCGGCTCCCGCGCATCCAAAGAAGTAGGCTCTATTTTTAACATGTTACTAAATCCCCTTCAATCTGCCTTTGGAGTTGTTGCCGGTCGCTCCTACTATTTACTATTGAGTGGTGCCCTTGGATTTCCCCTACTAGCCTTATGGCTATTCGTGGCAATTTTTCTGGGGAAAAACTTTAAAAATGCAGTTGAGAGCAAAACAGTTGTTTGCTAGAGCAATTTCAATTGAGTGATGCATTAGGTCATGCATCACTTCAGTAAATCGTTGGTTTAGACAATTCATCTCCACACAAAAAAAAGTGAAAAATGATGAAGCCCCTGTTACAATAAACGACTTTCCATTCACATGGTCATAAACTAGGCAATTTTTATGTTGGCTCCACAAGATCGTCCAAAAACTTCAGTTTACATTGCAACAAGCATTGATGGCTATATCGCTCGCAAAGATGGGGGATTAGATTGGCTACAGTATGGCCACTCAGGTAATGAAGATTATGGATTTAAAACCTTTATGGATAGTATCGATGCTGTGATTCTTGGAAGAAACACCTATGAAGTTGTTTCGAATTTTGACGAATGGCCTTACAAAGGGAAAAGGGTGATTGTTATTAGCCATCTATTAAAGGAAGTAAGGAAAGAAGCAGAACTATTTTGTGGGCAATTACCCGAGTTATTATCAAAGCTTCATTCTGAAAATATCAGCCATGTATGGGTTGATGGAGGCATTACTGTTTCTAAATTCTTGGAAGCTGGGCTGGTCGATGAACTTACTATTTCAATCATTGCTACGGTCCTAGGTTCAGGAATCCCCTTATTTAACGTTATGAATAGGGAACATAAATGCCATTTAGTTTCCACCCAAGCTTATCCCAGTGGTCTAGTACAATTGAAATATGAATTGAATTCCTTAATATCTCCTTAATCACGTCGCTTCTACTCATGCGACTGTGATCCCGCCCAGGAAAAGGCATCATGCTCTAGAAGCAAAGCCTCATTTGATTAGCAAACTTTTATCAACCGACTATTGAGCAAACTAAAATCTAGCACCTAACCCCAACCCAATTTTCAACCCTCCCATATCCACTGTTTCGTGAAAATGAACAGGCTGATAGAGATAGTCGGCAAAGATATCAAGAAATAGGTTCCGATATACACTAACCTCCAACCCACTTTTGAGTATCCCCCCTAAAGCCCATCTATGTTCGTGATGATTCCCACAACGAGATCCGTTTCGAACATAGATTCTGGCAATACTAGGTCCTATCCCAACATAGAGATTAATATGGTGAGAAAAAGAATAGAGCAGCTTCGGTCCTAAACTGAAATTGACCGCATGAATTTTCGATGTTCCACAATGGTTGACCCTCCCATAATTATGAAATAAATCCGTATTTGCCCATAAGGCTATATTTGAGGAAATAGACTGGGAGAATTCGAGTTGATAGTTGGGGATAGCTTCTTCATAAATATGTTTAACACGATGATTGACCGGGAAAAAACCTGCTGTGCGGTATTTCAGCGAAGCATCAGTATCCCCATAAATCATCGCAGAAAAAACTAAAAATACAAAACAAAATAGGCTCTTATTCATATGATACCTTCACTTTTACCTGGGTACTTTCCAAATTATTCGGATAAACAGCTGCTATTGCATAGCCCTGCAATGCCTTTTTCGATTTTAAACATGTTCGATAGATTAAAGGGGCTTGGGCACTTACCTCTTCAACCACTCTTCCCTTATGATAAACTCTGTAGTACAGAACATTCGTATCATCGGGCGCCTGCCACTGAATCATTAAATGATAAATGCTACGATTGACCCACTGGCATTTTTTTACAGTTGCCTTAATAGAAACTGGTGGTGGTGCTTCGGGAATCAGAGGAAGAATTGGATCATTTGGAAGACTAAAATTCGTGCGAACGGTATTCGAAGTGACTTGAAATTTGATCGTGTCATTTGAAGATGGGCAATAATGGTAATCAGCATTTGCAGTGTAAAAATAAGCATTATCTTCAGGAGGATAAGCTTCGATTTTGGCCTGGTAAACCATGATGGATGAGCCCCCTGTAGGAATATCCCCAATCGAAATGCCTATCGATAAATCTGGATCCTTGTCAATAAGAATGTTATCCACAAGCAGACTATCGGGAATCAAAGTATGCCCTTGAGGGAGAGGGTCTTTGATGATTGTATTTAAAGCAGTTCCTTTCCCGACCGAATTAATGTTGACCGTAAATGTTACGACCTCCCCTACGCATGCATCAGTAGATTCTTTGGAATTCACTAATTTATAGATAGCAAGATTAGGAACATCAAGAGAAGGTAATGAAATTGAAACCGTATTTGTCGTTGCCTCAAGTTCCAAAATTGTATTAAGGCAAGTCACCGATTGATAGCTAATCTCCCCATGGTTATAAAAAAGGTTCCCTGTCGCTGGATAATCTTTAATCAAAGCTTTAAATTGAATAGTAGCTGATTGATCAATCAACAAATTTCCTAAAGAGATCCCTTTAGTTAGATCGGTATAATCATGTGAAATTTGATTGTAAATAAAGCTGCCGGGCACAAACTCAAGTCCCTTTTCTAATAAATCTTTAAATACTAGATCAACGGCATCGCTTGTTCCATCGTTTCGAAGGTTGCATGTGAATGTCACAATATCCCCAACGTTTGCTTCGATAGAATTTTGAGAATTTACTAGCATCGAGGCTGTGATGATGGGAGCACCTACCTGAATCTGAATTCCAAGAGCATTAAGTGTATAATCATCTCCCTGTGTAGTACCTAGGGCGTAAGCAGAAGTTTGGTTGTACTGAAGGGTATTTGAAATGTCAATACTAGTGATATCATATCCCTGGCGATCGCCTGGGGAGATACTATCTGTAAAGGGATTCGAATTAGCGTTTCCGAAACTGCCACGAGTATCTAAAAGAGAGGATCCGTTTTCAATGAATTTAGTAGAAATTGCGCCTTGGTTTAACGGAAGCAACGTATTTATCTGTGAACAGAAGAAATTATCAATAGGATTATTGGTTCCTGAAAGTGCATTCTCATCCATCTTTAAAGGCAATGTTCTCCCAAATAACATCCGATCCCCTACCTTGTTAACATCCCCTTCAATTGCACTTATAAATAAACGCCCTTTTAGGACACCTGATGGAGGAGCGCAAAAGCCCTCCACAGATGCAGGAAGATTGGTCGTATATGAAGCCTGCTCGCATCCCACAAACAGGGTCATGTTATAAGTAAGCATCTGTCCATTATGAAAAACAACAGCTAAAGTCCAGCCTGCAGCATTATGGGTGTCGTCTAAGCCAGAGATAGTTGCAGGTATCCCCCCAACCGTGTACTTTCCTCCCCCACCTTGTTGAACGATACTAGTGACATTTGCGCTTCGCGTGTAATTACCACAATTAGGGATTCCTGGCGTTGTAGCAGTTTGGCTTGTGGCAGGGTCCGGGGCTACTTTAAAAGTGACGTTTTGGGGCGTTGTGATCGAAATGGGAGTATCTGGTTCATTTTTCGTAATCTGGTTTTGAAACCCATGGCTTCCAGACCAAATCAGTTCTGCGTAGAGCACCGTACTGTCTTCTGGTAAATCTAAAAAGGCAAAGGAGCTGTTTTTGGTCCAATCTAATGTAGTGCCAGAGGGATAGGTTCCCACTTTCTGAGTCGTATCAACTGTAATGAATGCTCCGGCTGAATCGCAAGTTCCCGGCTCATTTTTACCAGCCTGTTTACTCAATCCTAACGTGTTTCCAGTAAACAGGATTCCCCCGTTATCCGTGGTGGAGTATCGTTTAATGTATACTGCATCTAATGTTGAAAATAGCGGGAAAATAAAAATGAGAAAATAGAGAGTAAGGTGAAAGAAAAAGTACTCTCGGGGTCGCAAAAAAGACGATATAATCATTGTAAGTCTCAATAAGTATGATGTCGTTTAAGAAGACCTCTCGGTCAATAGTGCCGATCTAGCCTACTTGTTTAAAAATAGGCTATTAACAAATTTTTGAAAATAAACATCTGAGGTTTCAAAATGTGCCATGATATATTAGGGTAGATAATCGTGAATTTTCTATGGCTTCAAGATCTTTTTGGCTTAAGTGGAAAACGTGTTTGACAGACCTATCTTTTTAAAACTTAAAATACTTACGCTTGAATAAAGTACCCATGCCCATTCACCTTGTCTAGCTTAAAAAGATAACCCTTATCTATAAGAGCCTGTATAATTCGATTTAGCCAAAGGTGCTTTTCTTCTTCCTCATTAATAAAATTTTTGCCTGGAGGCAGACCTAGCCTACTATATTGCCTAAATGGCTCTTGATGAGTCTGTAAAACAATATAGCGCTTTCCTTTCACTGAAGCATTTTTTGGGCTTTCTTGAATGAGTCGATTGATTTCTGCGATGACATCTTTTGTCACTTGCCTTACCGTAACCGTTTGATCTTCCCATTGAAGCCCCGATCTCGTCAATACATCGAAATCAGCGAGCACCCTTATTTTGCCTTCTTCAGTTAAGTCTATATCCAATGACTCTAAATCGACTTCTATGGATTCCTCACCAGTTACGATGCCATTATTTTCGTAAAACTGACGCAGTTCTTTATTTAATTCTAATTCTTGCAACCTGCTTTCTTTTGCGTTTCGAAAATTTTTAGCAGACACTCCTTGTCTTTTAGCTTCTGCAATGACCATGTCAATTTGAGCTTTAGATACGCATCGGATTAAACCGCGGCTTCCATTAGAATCATCACCTGTAAAACCAGTGATAATGCTCCCCATATTCTCTATATCAATGAGTGCAACTTTTCTCGGTCCTTGAAATTCCCGAGCCTCATTAAGAACCGGTATGTTACGCCAGCTAACGTCGTTAAACCCTGTTTTAGCTACGAAAATGGCAAGCTGGCGTACTGCTTCATTCAGATCAGCTGAATACTCATGGTAAAGCATCTCTTGAGTACTTTCCTCTGCAGTAAGGTCAAGGGCTTCTTCAGCGATAAGAGTATATCTATCGATCTCAATTATTTTTGAATGAGGAATCACTAGTTGGCCTAATTGATGTGCTAAACAAACGGTCTTGGCTTTAATCATATTAGAAAAACGCTCATCACTTCTTGCCTTGGAATCCAACAATTTTCCTGCTCTAGCAACAGAAAGGTATGCTGGAGCCATTTTAAAAACAAGATTTGGGGAATCTACCAGCTTGAAAACCAAATTATTTCCTCTTGCTAACCAGGTGATCTCATCATGATCTTTTCTCAGCTGGATTTCAGACATTAGCCCCTGAAGCTTTGCTATTGTATCTTCATTAATATTAATTCCCTTTTCCAATTTTTTCTTGGGATCGATTAAACGGAATGTATGTGTGGAACGCAATATCGTTTTTGTTGTCAGCATGGCCAAAGGAAGAATGATGGTAAAATAAGAAAGGATTTTACCAAAGTTAGCTAGAAAGGATACCTTAGATTCACATAAAACTGCTTTTTTAGTTCTTTCCTGGATCACATAGGCTTTTTTCCCACCCAAGTAAAAATAATTATCGACTATTTCTAAAGCAGACTGGATACAACTTTTTGTCTCTTGTTTATATTTAATTGCTGTAAAAAATCCAACATTAGTGGGCATATAAACCTTAGATTTAAGAAAATATTCTTATATTTTAATTAAATTATACATAAAATACAATGTTTTTTATAATTTATCTTATCATTATTTTGTTATCTCTTAAAGATTCGAATTTATGCAATTTATTAAACTTCTACATTCATTTCTTTTCCTATTTTTATGTTTGAACAATCCTATTTCCTCTGCAGAAATCGCTTCCATTATCTATCTTAAAGGCTCATGTTCAGCAGGAAAATCTACGCTTATTCGATCGCTTCTCAATCAGCACTCGAATCTTGAAGTTGTCGACGAAGATACCATTATGCAACAAAGCTATGTCGATGCTGTCGCAGCTCGGTTTCCTCATGAATTTGGCGATATTAGGCAAGCGATCGACCCTCAAAATCTCTATCATGCAATGAGGGAAAAAGATACTTTGTTTAACAAGACTGCTTCTGAAGACGAACGCAAGAAAGCCATACATGCTCTATCTACCGTGCAAGATGAGCTAAATAAACCGGAGAATCTGGCGTGGAAACAAGAAGTTAGCCAGTCCATTGACCTTCAAGTGCTAAGCCAAATTAAACAGGCAATTGAACAGCAAAAAGTGGTCTTACTCGATGCCTGGTACATCAAACCCAAACATTTACAATTGCATTTTCCTAAAGCAAGTGTGGTACGTGTTCTCCTATACTGCCCTTTAAAAAGAACCTATGAACGATTAATTAAAAGAAATGAAGCAGCATTGATTAGAGAAGATCTTTCTGAAAAGCGCTATCTAAGACAATTAGTCGGATCCTACTTCTCACTTTATACCCTTAACCCTCAAGCAAAACAAGCAATAGATCAGATCACCCTGCGGGAATTACAAAATATTCTCTCAAGCATGGCTACTTCACTCCATGATGGACCTATCGTTTATCAAAAACCTATTTTTACTTTTGAAGAATTATCTAAGCCTCTCTTTGTACAATTAGCAAATGAATATCTACCTGCTCTTGAACACTCTGAGCCCTCAATCATTTTTTACATCACTCCTAAAGAAGAATACGATATCATCCTTGATGGCAAGGACAGCCATGAACAACTTATTAAAGCGATTAAAGGGATCTAATGAATAAATATACCATTATTGAAAAGCCAGCCATTCATATCGTAGGCATCGAATGCAGAACTTCTAATGCTCCGGAAGCTGCTCCCCATGATATTCCCAAGCATTGGACAAGGTTTTATGGCGAAAATGTGATAAACAAGATCCCCAATAAAAGTTCAGCTCAAGTCATGGCACTTTACTGTGATTATGAAGGTGACTATACAAAACCTTATTCACTTGTCATTGGTTGTCCTGTTAGCGCAGTAGACGTTATCCCTGATGGGATGGTGGTTAAAACAATTCGTGCAGGAACATATGCTATTTTTACAGCCGTTGGAGAGCATCCTCAGGCTTTAGTTGAGACTTGGAACCATATCTGGCAGTACCCTAATCTCAAAAGAACCTACACAGGCGATTATGAAGTGTATGACGAAAAGTTCTCAAGATCTCCTCAAGAAGTCGATGTCTTTATTGCGATAAATGATCGATGAGTTACTAAAAGTATTAACGCAATTTAATGTATTTAAATCAGAAGTTACAAAAGCCTGCTCCGCAATAGAAAGCAATGACATCGACCAATCAAAAACTGTAAAAACTATTCTCTAAAAAATTGTTTACTTTTTATTTTTATTAAAATTATTATTTTTCATGTCTTTTTAATGATTACATACTGCCAAGATTTATGTTTTTTTCTAACTTTTTAAAGGATTTAATCTTGTGGCTTCGGCAACAATTGTTTAGCACAAAGCCATATATAGCAACGATACAAAACGAAATAGGTTCAGCTCTCGTAAAGCAACCTGATCCGTTGACTTTATCTGTCGAACTTGTGCCGATTCCTTGCTGGTATTCTAATCTAAGAACAATTCTTCCGAAAAATCAATGGGATCGATTGCGAAAAGAGGCTTACAAAAAAGCAAATCAATGCTGCCAAATCTGTGGCCAAACATCCACGAAACTAGAATGTCATGAAATTTGGCATTATAATGATGTAACAAAAACCCAGATTCTCAAAGGGCTCTCTGCCTTATGCTCTCAATGCCACCTTGCTAAGCATATGGGACAAGCGAATATTCAAGGAAAAGGATATGAGGCGATCTACCATCTAAGTAATATTAATAAAGTTCCTTATAAGGAAGCTGAAAAATACGTTGATGAATGTTTTACGCTTTGGAATTTTAGAAATACATTTTATTGGGATATCGATCTAGCTTGGCTGGGTACTCAAAATTTAAGCATTCCGAATGTTTCAAGAAAGAACGAACAGCTTCGACTAGAACCGCTACGCATTAACTTTGTCATCGCTAGTGAAAAGTACACCCGAGTGGGCCTTCATCAACCAGAAAAATTTTGGCCACATCTTGTATCTTCAATTACTGGAAATGCAGCAGCTGCTTTAGAATGCATCTTGCCATTACATCAAGATCTTAAGGATCCTGCTCTGGCACAGCAAATGGTAGGGGGATTTGTTAACAAACATTTTATGGTCGATGATTTGTTTGCTCAGGTTAATATTCTATTACACAACCCATTTAGCGATCTTATTGACGATGTAGATAAAAAATGTTTAGGACTATCCTATGCGCATGTTTTAATCTCTCTTTTGCCAATCAAAGATCATCGTAGTTTTTACCCAATTCAAGAGTATTGCTTAATGTTAGCTAAAAAATTATGCTCCAAAAGTTATCCTTACGTTTCCGGTCAATATTTCGTCCAAGGAGAATTATTGAGTCGATGGCTTACAAAAAAAGATGTTGATATTGTTTGGAAACAAAACGCTGGAATTATTCCGAACTTCTTCTTTGAAACAAAACCTAGTAAGCAATAGGCTTCATTAAAATCTTAAAATTCAATTGCTACTACTATAGAATGAATCACTATCAATCTTATGCAACACAAAAAGCATAACTTTACGCGCATTCGCTTCTCCGGATATTACTGACTTTATGGAATAGGCAGCTGACGATCAGGTCACAAAAAACTTAATGTGGGATAGCTACCGATCTCGCAGTAAGGCTGATTTTTTTTCATCCATGTGATTGAGAAACATGCATAGTTTAAAGCCATCGCTTAGGGTAGCAGTGATCGGATCCATTACTTTAGAAAAGGGTCAGGGCGCCTATAGTTGTAAGGCAGAGTTGGGTTTATGCCATCGCTAAGAAATACTGTGGAAACGGATTCGCTACACAGGCTATCAAGCTCGCCATCCATTCAGGCTTTCAAGATCTTAAGATAGAACGAATAGAGGTCTATGTAGATCCATGCAATCTCGCTTCGCAATGCGCTTTAGAAAAAATCAATTCTTAAGGGTATTTAAAAGATTGGATTGTCCATAAAGGCCTCCTAAAAGACCGTTACCTTTATGCTATTTTCAAACTAGCATCTTCTTCCTGCTAACACTGATTAAATCGCATTTAAAATCATCAGCCTTGACTTTATTTCTACACATAATTAGTTTGTTCAGCACAAACCGAACAAACCATACAGAGACAAATAATGAAGGTCATGACTAATACTGTGGAAAAATTTGGCATCTATTTTGACGGCATCGGATTAAATAAAACTTACGGGCGTATTTTTGGAATATTTATGACTTCCAACCGACCTATTTCTATGAAGGAGTTAGTCGAGCAATTACATGTGAGTAAAAGCACAGTCAGCACAGAGCTAAGAAGGCTGATGGCAATGGGTGTCATTGAAAAAGTATTGGTAACCGATCAACGCGCTGATTACTATCAATTAAAGAAAAATATCTGGGTTGTTAACCTAAAGCAAAAAATCGAAGACATAAAAAATTTAAGAATGATTGCTGAAGGGATTCCTCCTAACGAATTAAATGAATTAGAACATCTTCAAGAATTGGCAACCTACTGTTCATTTATGGAGGAAGAATTAGAAGTTCTCGCCAAAAAATATACTACAGTTCAATTAGAGAAAAATATAGAAACCGGTAACATGGCTGGCTCTTACATTGAACCGATGAATAAACACCTATTATTTAAATGGTATAGATTTCCAGCATTGTCAGAAGGGTTTGCAGATAGACTTGCAGAGCTAGCTACCTTAGGCATCGATTGTTTTAAAACCGTAGAATTAGATTTTTTTAAAGCAAATCCACAGGCTATTGAAGAGGATAAAAATTTAGCTCATTTTAAAAAACGAAACCACGATGAACTAGAAACGCTATTAGAAGAACATTTAAGTAAAATTTTTTATTCACGGCCAAGCCATTTAAGTAATGAATTAAAAACATACATGGCTAATGTGTATTATTATCTAATAAGCATCCATGAAAAAACATCAAAAAGCCCCCTGGGTTTTATCACTTTTATGAGCAATGGATTTAAAGCCCAAAATGAATACAAAATTACAATGCTTGCCATAGATAAATCAGTAAGAAGATCTGGATTAGCAAGTCTTTTAGTCAATGCTCTTAATAGAATTGGCGTTAAATATAAAAGGCTAATTGTTTCAACACGCCCAACTAACTTTATAGCTATCAATGCTTATACAAAATGGGGCTTTACTGAAGATAAAGAAATTTACAAAAATAGTTCACATTTTATAAAAAATCACTGGGTACATTTTACCAAATAACGAACGAAGGTAACTGTGTTAGTTTGCTTTTTTGGATTGTATTTTTTGCCACTTTGAACTAAACTATAAGAATGAATATTAAACCTTCTTTATTTTCAAATTTTTTATTGATGAGCTTAGTCATCTCAATTGTTATTTCCCCTGCTCTCGTTTGCTCTTGTGTGCTCCGCTAAGCGGAGCAATAATTCTAAATCATCCACATTCTTTTACTATTTTTAATTAAACATAACTATAAGGATTATTATGTCATCAATACCCACTCAAACTGGGCAAGGATGGTGGCCATCCTATGCCATGCCCTATATAACACCTCCTCTAAGTGCTTCTGTAGCTATTATCCCCGTCTTTTATGGGTTTATCGCAAAAAGTGCTCAGCAAGCATCACGGCCTCTCCCCAAAATGACGTGCAGAGAAATTTTTAAGGAAGGATTAAAAGCTTCACCAACGATCGGTATCATTGTCGGCACTCAGTTAGTCGTTCAGCAACTTGCTGAAAAGATTTTCAATGGAAGCAATCCAAGCCATAGCTTTAGATCGATGTTAGCAAGTTCGATTTTGGTAGGTACAATTTCAGCCCCCGCTTTAGCCATTTTTAATGGTCAGACAATGGGATGTTCTGTAAGGGAATCGCTTAAAAAACTTTCATTTAAACAAGCTATCGCTATCGTTTCTAGAGAAACAAGTTTTCTTTTTTCTCTAAGAATTAGTGATCCTTTAAGTGCTAGGATGAAACAAACGCAATCAAATGCTGCCATTGAGTGCTCATCTGCATTTATTAGTGGGGCTATTGGAAGTATTATTGGACATCCTGCTGATACCGCCTTAACTCTTTGGCAACAAGGAAGAAAAATTGCCAACATTCGCGAGTTAATGCAAGGATCTCCAATAAAAGCTCTCACTGTCGGGGGATTTTCCGTTTTTTACAAACTGACAAAAGATTCGCTTGAATCTTTGTCTAGTTAGCCATGACTTTTTACAGAAGGCCACTATTGGCCTTCTTACAGCTTCAATAAGAGTTCTTCGCTGCGTCTTTCAATATTTAGCTTTCTTCTATTGATCGATAGAGGGGGGATGCTTAGACCTGAATTGCTACCAAAACTTCGTTTAAGGCTAATTTGAATAGCTTCAGATACAACAGAAGCGATGAAGGCAAGGGTACTCCCTTGATAAAAAGCTTCAGGCAGTAGATGGCTTATTCAAATCAGCCTTAAAGGTCTGTAAAGCTTGCTAAACAATCTGGTGCCAAGATCTAAATGAGTAAGAATAAAGACCTGTTGCCGATCGATGCAATGTTCCCACCCAAGCGTACTCTTTAAGTTCCTAGCTTCAACCTTCATCAATTCCAGGAATGTGCCGATTTCAAACAGAAAACTAAAGAGAAAAAATGGGTAATAAATGCCTGAGTATATAGCAGATAAATCATCTCTTGCGTTAATTCAATTGAATGCCCCTCAATTTTAGTTTGTATTTTTTTGTTATTTTTGTAGATTTGAAAGTATGAATATACAGGTTAGTTTACTTCCCTCTTATCTGTATTCTAGCATAATTAACAAAAATGCTAGTTCTCTAACTCTCGTTTTCTCTTTTTTGCTACCCCATCGATCCCTATTATCATTTCCTCTTTGTTTTAATTTAAAAAACAATATTAACTGCCTTAATAAGGATGGTTATGATGACTATATCACCAACTCAAAACAAGCATTCTGCAGGATGGTGGTCATCCTATGGAATGCCCTATTTAACATCTCCCATAAGCACTTCTGCTGCTACTGCTCCCTTTTTCTCTGGTTTTATAGCAAAAAGTGCACTAACAACTCCTAAAATGACATGTAAAGAAATGCTTAAAGAAGGGCTCAAGACTGTATTAGCATTAGACTCCATTGTTGACACTCAAATGAGTGTTCACCATTTGGCAGAAAAAGCTTTTTTTAAAATAAGTGAAAGAAACGATCAGTCGAACTTTAGATCGATGCTTGCAAGTTCAATGATAGTTGGAGCAATTACTGCTCCCGCTTTAGCCGTCTTTAATGGTCAAACGATGGGTTGTTCAATCATGGAATCTTTGAAAACACTTTCTCACAAACAAACGGGTGCTATCATTTCTAGAGAAACGAGTTTTCTTTTTTCTCTAAAGATCATTGATCCATTATGTAATACCATTAAACGCCGGAAAGCGCATCCTGCTCTTGAATACTCTTCAGTATTTATTAGTGGGGCTATTAGTAGCCTTGTTGGACATCCTGCTGATACGGCCTTAACTTTTTGGCAACAAGGCAGAAAGATTACAAACCTTCGTCAATTAATGCAGGGTTCTCCTATAAAAGCCCTTGCTGTTGGCGGGTTTTCCGTTGTTTATAAGCTGATAAAAGATTCGATCGAATCTTTATCTAATTAATCAGTCTAAGAAGATCAATTCTAAATTGATCTTCTTAGACCTGAATGGCTACCAAAACTGCATTTAAGGCTAATTTGAATAGGTCAGATACAACAGAAGCGATGAAGGCGAGGGTATTCCCCTTGACGAAAAGCTTCAGGCAGTAGATGGCTTATTCAAATGAGCCTTAAACGAGTGAATCTTTACAAAAAAAAATGAAATACTGTAAGCAAGTATCGAACAAAGTACTTTTACTAAAAAGCCTTGCTCTGTGCATGCTCTTAAGTATCGCGGAAACAGATTTTCTATACAGCTAAATGCTGTTTCAATTTTCTGCCTAGGACTGCTTATTTCCTTTTCCTCTTTACTAGAACGAATGCGATTTTTGGCTCTACAACCACGCTTTGCAAGAAGTTTAATTTGTTCCGCTTTTAAGGATAACCCTTACCTTCAAATCAAACCTACGCATCTGAATTCTAAAAATGATTTTTGGGCAAAGTTTTGATAGCAATTCAGGCATTAACCCTAAATATCTATTAATTATTTGACAAGCTTGAATATAGCACGTTAAAATTATTAGAATTATTTTGTATAATAAGTATTAACAAATGATTTTAAAATGATAAAGTTAGAAGATCACCGAGAAGCCACTATAAGAAAGCTGCAAAGTACCGACCTGACTTACCTTATTCGAACTTTCTCTTTTCCCTGGAGCACTGCTGAAGCAACCACAAAGCAATGGCAACAATGGCTTAACGAACATCAGGAAGGCACCCGCGCTGTTTGTGTTTTAGAACAACAGCAAAAAATTCTAGGGTATGGCAGTTTGCTTAGAAATCCTGAATATTCTGCTTTTAAAAATAACGATATACCAGAAATCAGTGCGCTATGGATTGATGAACCATTTAGAAAACAAGGGTTAGGATCAAGACTGATTAGACATTTAGAGAAGGTCGCTTTTGATGAAGGATATCAGAAGATCGGCATAGGAGTAGGGCTATATCAAGATTATGGCCCTGCGCAAAAACTGTACTTTAAAATGGGCTATCGGCCTGATGGTAACGGCATTACCTATAAAGGCAAACAAGTCGTTCCTGGAACCCAATATCCTATCGACGATGACTTAATCCTTTGGCTAGTCAAGCCTCTAAAAAACAAGCTCTCTTTAACTTTTAAATATGTTGACCCCACTACACGCTCGCTCGTCCATCAATGGCTTAAACAACCGCATATATCGCCCTGGTTTTATGGACAAGGTCTTGAAAACACTCGTAAAGGGATAGATGAATTTCTAGCAGGTTCTAATTTTACTCAATATTGGTTGGGGTTAGATCACGAGCATCCCTTTGCCTTTTTAATTACATCTCATGTCGATAAACCTTATGATGAGTTAACTAAGTGGTGTGAGAAAGATGGCAAAACGATCACTTTAGATGTACTGATTGGAGATCTTGATTATTTAGGTAAAGGGTATGCAATTCAGGTCATCCATCAATTTCTTCTATCACAATTTCCTGATGCTGAAGCTGTGCTAATTGATCCCGAAGCCTCAAACTTAAGAGCTATCCATGTCTATCAAAAAGCGGGCTTTGAGATTCTAGGCGAATTTATTCCTTCCTACAGCCCTCACCTACATTGTATGATGAAACTCGATTTAAAAAAGCTAAGAGAAAAACGATGTTAGGTGAAGTTAAGCCCTAATGTCTTGATCAAATCCACCCAACTAAGCTACTATTTATTAAAAATTTTTGGAGAAATCATGTCTGAAAATAACGTAGCAATTGCTGAGGCTTACTATCAGGCGATGGGGCGAAAAGATTTAAGTAGTATGGAGCCCTATTTAGATTCTAAAATCCACTTTATAGGTCCCCTTTCAGAAGTCAATGATAAAGATGAGCTTATCAAAGCGACGGGCCGCCTTTTTTCACTTTTTAATGATTTGACCATACGAGCAAAGTTAAGTTCAGGGGATCAAGCGATGATCGTCTACGACTTAGATTGCCCTCAACCGATTGGCAAATTTAGAGTAGCTTCTCTAATGACATTCAAAAATAATTTAATTAAGCAAATCGAATTGTTTTATGATGCAAGGCCATTCGATAAGAAAAGTGTAAGTTAGAAAAGAATTTAATGCCAATAAATGGCGAATTTATTGGCATCCTGATCATTTCCCATTTTAAGAATCGAAGAGCTATTCAACCTGAATTACAGCATCTCTAGTTCTCAAAGTTTCATTCAACCAACTTGTTTGCGTTAAAAGAATACCGGAAGCTTTGCCCATTGCCCCATCAAAAGATCGATCTGCATCATTGCCATTTCCGGGCGCACTATGAGGGTCCCAAGCATTAATCACTAGATCACCTTCTCGAGCCGTTTTAATAACATCTCCAATGATCATTCGATCATGCCAAATATCACTTCCTGGATCAGAATACTCACTCATCACTACCTCTACCTCTGTATCTTTGATGTTCTCAAGGAAATTTCGTAATTGCGTTTTGTAGATCTCACGAGCAACCTTTCGATCAGCCTGAGATAGTGCTTCCAAAAATGCTCCCTGACCAAATCGGGAAAGAACTAGCCTTCTAATACCTTTATTCTCAAAAGCACTATCTTTATGATCCCTCACTACTTTTTCTATCACCTTAAATAAGAACTCCATTTCTTGTGTATACCGCTCTTTGTCCAATTTCCCATTGCTCATGTAGTATGGATAATGGGGCTGATCTTCGCTATCTAAAGCGGGAGCAGGTAAGGAAAGACAAGCAATTTCTTTTTTATTATCTCCTCCAGGGGGATCCCATAAGTAAGTTTCAGAATATACAGTTGCTGTATTTGGAAGTTCACGAAATAAGCTCCCATCAACTTTTGTAACATTACTATCGTTATATACGCTTTTATTATAACCAAATAATTGCTTTAACTCCTCTGCATTATATTGGTCTGATCCCATGGCGATGTTGGTAGGCTCACGCTGAAAAATAACTCGAAGCGCATCATCTTCAGTAAGCTGAGCTGGATTATAATAAATTCTAGCTGTTTGAGCATGACGCTTAAAATCTTCTGACTGACTATATTCTTGAAGGTTAATTCGATTAGCCTGCGGTCTAAATCCAGGATTATAAATTTTCATCACCTTAGGAAAATCGACTCGAGGTAACTCAGACAGATCGCGTGCAACCTCCAAGACAGGTGTTTCTACTTTAGGTTTGCTCCCCTGCTCATCTGTTTCTACTTTAGGTTTGCTCCCCTGCTCATCTGTTTCTACTTTAGATTTGCTCGCCTGATCATCCGCCTTCAATTGGCGTACTGCCTGACTATGAACCGCTTGAATATTAGGATGCGTGTTTTTAATTTTAGTAGCTCGTCCATAGAGGGAAGCTGTGCCATACACAGCAGCAAATCCAATAGGAATCACGGCCGTAAAGTATGAAATAATTTTTAACACCGCTAAGATATTTGTTCCTCTATCATTTCTTTTATAATTTTTAACTTCTTGAAAGCCTTTAAAATAATTACTACATATATCAGACACTTTCATAAATCCCCCTTTACGTAAGCATTGTAATTATTAATTTAATGAAAAAATTAATAATAAACAAGTAGGCATACTTTTAAGAAAACTTTGGCACCGCTCCGGTAGACTTTGCTTTTGTACAAGTACAACACAAGGCTAATAAACGGCCGGTTATATTCCAAAACTGACGTACTTTAGACATTTTAATTCTGGAGGTAGTCTCTACGAAAACAGGTAGATGGTCCGAGCAATTTTTGGTCTCATCAAAGTCAATAGGATTTACCTTACCTAGAGAAGCTTCAAAACGAATTGTTGACCGAAAGATAGACTTTATTTTTTGCCAAAAAGAAGATTTTGGCATTTTTGTAAAAACGAAATCTAATTCCCTCTCTTGATATTCTGGCTCATTTGGGTTTACATTCGTGCAAGCATTTGTTCTGTGCAATTGAAAACCTTTATTGGAAAAAATTTCAAATCTTTGTTTTAATTTCTCGGGGTTAGCATTCATATCCGCACCAATTACTTGAATAGTGCCCTGGGCTATCTCTGATAATTTCTTTGCGATTGCTTGACAATACAAATCACCGTCGGCAATTTCTTCAGGATTCATATTAGCGAAATTGAAGCCAGGGACGTGTGCCGAGACAAAAGTCACCCGTTGGCCCGATAAAGTATCAATTGCTGTAGCTATAGCCACATCTTTTTTATACATGCCATTAATATCCACATTCATAGAATGATTAACAATCTCTTGAAACCGATTTTCATCTAAGGCGATAGCAGCATCAAAATATTCTTGGCCTTCGTAGTGAACAATTTTAAAACCCTGCTCTTTTAACGACTCAATTACCGGTCTCGTTTCTTCCCCAACCTCTTGAAGACAGTAGGCTTTCACTTTTTCTACTCGATCCGTTTGCGTCAGCAGCTCTACAGTTTTATGTTGGACCTTGTCATATTGAGAATAAAATTGATCTTCAGCATTTTTATCACTAACATTGAAGGAGGGGTTAAGGTATCTGCATAACTGAAAGTAATCATTTCATTTGAACCGAGATTAAAAGTACACACGCTAAAATTCATTCTAACCCTCCACAAATATTTGTATAATAATACAACAGATAGTTAAATTTTGTTTAATTATAAATTATTTTAATCATGGATACTTTCAAACTAAAAACAATACACGCATTAATAACTCGCGTTGCGTAGGGCCTTGTATGATAAGCCTCCTTTCGCTCAGCCTCTTAAAGATATTGACATTCCCTGTTTGGTCATTTCATTCAATACTTATACTTTGAGCTTCAGCTCAATCTCTTGATTATCAATGTGCCTGCTAAATAGTTGAACCAAATATCCCCTTAAATAGAGAAAAAATACAGTCTCGACTAATGATTTGTCGTGGTACCCTACCAGCTTCTTCCAAAGTTTAATCGCCACTTTGTCCTTCCCCAATCCGATGCTCTGGCATATAGCCTTGTTTCTTGCTCTCTGTCACGGCTCTTCCTCTTTATTACACGCAGCCCCTTCTCCTGGCAGCTCGATCAATTTTTGACCGCTCTCCTTAGCTGCCTTGTAGCAATCCCATGTATCATAAGCTCCATCTTCAATAAGAGAACAAAATTGACTTCAGTATCCATTAAAATATAAACTCTAACCACTCCTATAAAAAACAACTTAACCTGAATTAAAGCCCCTATCGATCACAAACTAAGCATTTTATTAAGTGATTTAACTTAAGAAGTTAATTAGTTTATTTACATAAATAAACTAATTAACTTTATTTCAAAACATTAATTTAACTAGATTAGTTAATACAAAACTATTATTGAATAAATTTTAAATGATCATCATACAAACACCCCTCATGAAAATAAATATCATCATTATTATGACTATTTTGAGTTTGTTTAATCACTTAACAGCCTCTGATCGATTCCCTCAACTTACCCCCTACAGAACAGGCATGTTACAAGTCGATGAATTGCATACGATCTACTGGGAAGAGAGCGGTAATCCCCAGGGCACTCCGGTTCTATTTCTTCATGGAGGACCAGGGGTAGGAACAGATAGAAACTGTCGTACCTTTTTTGACCCTACCTTCTATCGAATTATTTTATTTGATCAACGAGGTTGCGGGAAAAGCTTGCCTAATCGTTGCTTAATCAATAATACCACCTGGGATTTGGTTGAAGATATCCATAAGCTTAGAGAGTTTCTGCTTATTGACCGTTGCTTATTATTTGGCGGTTCCTGGGGCAGCACTCTCGCATTAGCCTATGCGATTAAATATCCAGAAAATGTATCCGGTATGATCCTTAGGGGAATTTTCCTCTGTCGACAACAGGAGCTAGATTGGTTTTATCGCGAAGGCGCGAATCGCTTATCGCCAAAAGCTTGGAAAATTTTTCTTCAGCCTATTCCACCAACGATGCAAGCAGATCTCATTTATGCCTACCATAATGCCCTGCACTCCGACTGCTACAAAACCCGCACTCAAGCAGCAGCAGCTTGGTCACTATGGGAATACGCTAACCTTCACTTTAAACCTGATCCCCGCATAACACCCATTATAAATTTTAAACTTGTCTTCTATCTTTTCGCTAATCTTTTAGCTAAACAAAACCTGACAATCGCGCAAATTCAAAATCACTACTTCCTACATAACGGATTCTTTAAAACGGATAATTGGATTCTTGATAACATCCATCGTATTAAAAACATCCCAGGTGTCATCATTCAAGGCGAAGAAGATCGCATTTGTCCATGGGAAAATGCAGCAGAGCTTCACGATCATTGGACCAACTCAACCTTTTTGCTAGTGCCTAATGGCGGCCATTCCTCCGACGAACCCTGTATTCTCAAAGCATTAATTCAAGCAACTGAAGATTTTAAAAATATCTTAAACTCTGAGAAGCTAGAGAAGCCCCTCTTACGAAAGGGGCGCTTTAATACTGTTATTTCGCCAACAAATGGGAAATAGCTTGATGCGGTGACAAAAGGGGATTGCCCATCGGCTGACGTTTCTGTATTTTTTCTAAGTAAGCAAGTGATTCATCACTTGGTTCTTGCGACCATGTGGGATTACCTCTGTACATTTCAGAAAGAAATTGCTGCATGCTATTAAACAACGCAGAAATGTTAGCGCCCTGCTCCAAGGCAGCTTGGGCAGCAGCAGCAACTACATAGGCCGCATAAAATTGAGGACTTCGCAAATTTGCGGGTAGCTCCCCTTGAGCTTTTAATACTGTTACGAGCTGATCTACGATTTCCTGATCCGTATCCGTCCAATCCTTTAATTCTTGAAGAG
Organism: Parachlamydiaceae bacterium HS-T3; assembly: GCA_000829755.1. Taxonomy (GTDB): domain Bacteria; phylum Chlamydiota; class Chlamydiia; order Chlamydiales; family Parachlamydiaceae; genus HS-T3. Next base: position 78,961 of record BBPT01000016.1, on the reverse strand, counting down.
AGTGCCCTTGCAAGGCTGATAGCTTAGATTGCATAATCGTTTTAGCTACGACCTCAGTTGATGCTACTGCTTGCTTAAAAGAAACCGGAAAGCGACAATCAGCTCCAGATTCATCTAATAAAAATAGCCTGTTATCATCTTTGCTAGTTTCTGAAGATATCAACTGGCTCCAAATCTTAGCTTCCTTGAAATTGAGCCTTTTAACAGCTTCTGCCGCCAAGTACCCCCTTAATAAACCTATTGGATGCGAGTCACTCATCGATCCTCCACTCCGTAACTTGCCGCCACCAAGGGCTCGAAAATAGCCAATTAATCCAATTGCCGCGCTAGGCCCCATATTCAGATACCCACAGATATCAGCGACAGTTTCATCAATACACTTTGACCAATAGTTAGCCAGCTTGTGGGATCTAAATTTCTTCAAAACTGCATCATGTACTTTTTGCGCCAGCTCTTCAATAAGCCCCTCATCTGCATGAATCACATCATGACCGGTTGTTTCATGACCTAAGCACAACCATGCCAATAGACCTCCTTTTAGTTGCGCTGGGGGGAGGCTAACGACAGCACATTTCATACCAAGAAGTTGGCTAGTTGTAGCAACCGTCCAAGTGTAAGGGCCGCTATCGGCATTTCCGAATTTGACAAGAGGTGGGATGATGCTATATGTAGGGAGAGAGATTGGCCGCCCCGCTTGATTGCCAACGCGTACTTCTTCACTTAAAAAACTATCGTAAAGGTCACTCACAATCTCTTGAAAAGCGTGGATACTCTCCTTAATAACTCCTTCATGGCATAGAATGGAGAGAACAGCATCAGGAATGATTCGTTGCAACGTTGAAGATTGGGGGTTAGCCGACCCACCATTAAAGATTTGAAGATATCCCTGCTCGCCTAAATTTTGTAGGAATTGAATTAAAGGTTGAGCTGCAGCTTGTTTATAGATGTGAGGCAAATTTTTAGCCTTTTCTTCCAAGTCATTCATTAATTGCTGATAATTTGCCATGTAAGCATCAAATGTTGGGATAACGATCGACGTAGTTTCAGCTACACAAATCTCATTGATACAATTACTTAAGTTGCTAATATCCGGAGCTGCTTGTAAATTGCTTACTATAGAAAGTAGCCAAACAACTTTTGGCCAATTAAATATGTTCATTTGGAACCTCTTTATATTTTAGGCTTCCAAACATTGAAACATAGAACTGATAAAATGATAATATTTTTTTTAAAAAATTAATTTTATCGCTGTTAAATGGAAAAAAATTGTCCTATCGCCTTCGTTAATACATTAAAGCTCGCTTGTCAGATTGTGAATCCTCAAATGGGGGTTCTTCACAATTTTGCTTAATAGTTGTTGAAAGACCGTTAGCATATCGTTAACCCGCTCCCTTCGATATAAATCACTGCAATAATACATATTTAGATGAATGTTTTCGGCAGCGACAAGAACACCAAGGTAGAAATCAAATTTTCCAGCCGCGTTTGTTCTTGAAGACCATGTCGTCTTTATCCCCTCAAAGTCTTCATCTTGATCTGCAATGGTATCCAAAGAAAAACCAATTTGAAAACGATTAAAGGTTGGATTCCAGTTAGGGTATAAATCTGCAAAAATCGTTTCACATGGAATATCGCTATTTTCATAAGCTTTAGCCATTTTCTCACTCACCTGTTTGAGGAAGGAATCAAAAAGTTGTTCGTCAGATAGTTTTACTCGTATAGCAAACATATGGATAAAAAAACCGAGTAACGGCTCGACTTCTTCTTTGGTTCGGTTTGCAAAAGGAGACCCTATGAGCAGATCCTCCTGACCACTGTAGTGATAAAGCCAAACATAATAGGTGGCTAAAATAAATTCATACAGCGTTACACCCAGCTTTTTTGCCTCCTTCTTGATCTCATTGCTTAACGATTGGGGTAATGTCCATTGGATAATGTCTCCACCCCCTTTAAAACGTTCAACTCGTGGAAAATCGACAGGTAATTCGATTAATTTTACACCTTGAATTTGCTGCTTCCAGTAACTCATTTGCTTTTTAGCAGCCTCTGATTGAAAGAAAGTATTTTGCCAACAAGCAAAATCCGGATGCTGAATAAGTGGATTTGGATCAGAAACAGACAATCCATGTAGATAAGCACGGTAAAATTTACGCCATTCTTTAAAGAAAACGCCAATCGACCACCCATCAAACACAATGTGATGGACATATAATGCACCAGCAAACTTCTCATCACTCACTTGGATAAGATGAACTTCAATTAACGGAAGTTTTGTTAGATCAAAAGGCTTAGCAAAAAGCTGATCAAAATATAACTGCGCCTCAATTTCGGGATGTTCTTTGTTTCTAAAGTCAGTAAATTTGAATACTTCTAACGGTCCTGTTTCCACAATTTGAACACGATAATCCCCACGATCTTCAAATCGAGTACGAAGTGCTTCATGACGGCTAATAATCTTATTGATAGCTTTTTCCATTGAAGGAATATGTACTTGCCCCTCCAATTGGAAACAAGTAACCATCGTATAATTGCTAGAATTAGGAATCATTTTATCAATTTGCCAAAAAGATTCTTGGTTCCATGGCATTTTAATCAATTGAGATGGATTCCTTTTAGGTATTTTAGCGGTTGTTCTCTCTTGTAGTGACAATTGCGATGCGAAATCCTTTAAGACAGGAAACTGAAAAATTAAATTCATAGGTAGGTCTATATTTAACTTTTTCTTAAATAAAGAAACCACTTGAATAGCATGGATTGAGCTGCCACCTAGTTTAAAAAAGTGATCATGACCATGAATGTTTTCAATTTGTAAAATTTGAGACCATATCTCAGCAACCATCGTTTCAGTCTGAGTTTTAGTTTCTTCTTGAAATGTTTCCCGCTTGGGTTGTGGTAACATCTTAATGTCCACTTTGCCATTCGACGTTAAAGGAATTGTTTCTATTTCCACAAAGAAATTAGGAACCATAAACTCAGGAAGCTTTGCAGAGGCATACGCCTCGAGTGCCTTTTCATTTCTAAGCTTGTTTTTTTCATACACAATATAAGCAAAAAGGCTATCCGATTTCACGCAAGCCACACAATCAGCAACGGAGGGATGGTTTTTCAATACTTCCTCAATTTCTCCTAATTCAACGCGAAATCCTCTAATCTTAACCTGCGTATCTCTTCGGCCAACATATTGTAAATTTCCATTACACATTAAGCGGCAAAGATCTCCTGTTCGGTACAGCCGATGTGAGCCGAAAGGATTAGCGATAAACTTTGCTTCTGTCAAACGACTATTATTTTGATAGCCAAGCGCTAAAGAATCTCCGCCAATATAAAGCTCACCGATGACTCCAATAGGAACTGGCTGCATAGATTCGTTAAGTAAGTAAGCTTGGATATTGCTAATAGGTTTTCCAATTGGAATGGAGGTTGCATCAGGAGCAATTGGGTCTTTTATTGTATAGGCAGTTGCAAAGTTTGTTTCCGTCGGCCCATAACCATTCACAATTTTGCAGTTGGGTAATCCCTCTTGAGCTAGCCTTGCATGGTGAACAGACATAGCTTCACCCGCAGAAATCAAATAACGCAAGCCCTTCAACGAATCGATTTGATTTTCTACAAGCAAGTTAAAAATACGTGGCGTAAAAATTGCGTGAGTGATTTTTTCTTTGAAAATTAACTGGCTTAGTTTTTCCAAGTGCACCTCTTTTTCAGGATAAATGGAAACTAAAGCGCCATTTAAGAGAGCTCCCCAAATCTCAAGGATCATTAAATCAAATCCAATGGCTGAAAACTGCAGGACACGATCGCCTGGACCAATTGGAAACCAGTCTGATTGATCGATTAAACTAATAACGCCTTGATGGGTTAATCGAACTCCCTTTGGCTTTCCTGTGGATCCGGAAGTGTAAAAAAGATGGGAAAGCTCTTCTGAGTCAACCTCGATATCCAAGTTGCTGGTTTCGTTGATTAAAGCAGCATCTTGCAAGCAAAAAACTCTTTGATCGGGAAATAGCTGTTTTTGGTCAGAAAGAATAAGAGTGATAGAGGCATCTTTTAAGATCGCATCTCTCCTGGCTTCAGGATATGAACAATCGATGGGAACAAAAACGGCTCCAACCTTCAAAATCGCTAGCATCCCTATCATCAGTTCAGGCGAACGAGGATAAGCAATTCCAATACAACTCCCCTTTTGGGCTCCTTGTGTCAAAAGAAATCTCGCCAAACGATTAGCTTGCTCATTAAGCACGTGATAGGACAATGTCTCTTCATTAAAACGAATAGCCGTAGAACTTGCATGAAGGTTCACCATCTCTTCGAATCGCCGATAAATGGACCGCTTTTTGTAGAGATGGCTAGTATTATTCCACTGCGCTAACTGATCTATCTCGGCACGAGTTAAAATAGGCAGGTTTCCGATGGATTGTGAATAGCCATCTAAGGCTCTTTCCATGAGATTTAGATAGTGCTGGGCCATTCGCTCAATTGTTGCCTCGCCAAAAAGATTCGTTGAATATTCAAAATGACAAGAAAGGTCACCCTGAAAGTGTTTAATGGTAAGATAAAGATCAAACTTAGCCCCTTGGGTAGGAACATCAAGCGGCGTTGCGTCTAAATTTTCTAACCTCAATACTAGATCATCCCAGTTTTCATAACCAAATCCAACTTGGAAGATAGGATTATGGCTGGCGTGACGAGAAGGGTTTAATTCACTTACAATTTTTTCAAAAGGAATACCTCCGTTTTCAGTAGCTTTAATCATCAATTGATTGATTTGTTTTACTACATCGAGAAAGGACGGATTCATGAAAAGATTCGCACGGATGACAGCTACTTGTGAGCAAAAACCAACTAGCTTTTCTATATCCGGATGATCCCTATTAGCAACAGGCGTGCCAACACAAATATCAGTTTGATTGCTATAACGGTGGAGTAAAACGAAATAAGCGCTCAACAGAACAACAAACTTTGAGACTTTATTATCCTTAGCAAAGCAATCCAACTTTTCTAACAGTAAAGGACTTACTTTTATTGCGTAAGCTGCGCCTTTTCTACTAGGAGTTAAGAGACGCGTCTTATCCCAAGGCAATTCCAAAATCTCATTGGTACCGGCTAACTGGTGTTTCCAATAGTTGATTTTATCTCTCGCATTAGGGGTCTCAATAAAAGCTCTTTGCCAATGAGCAAAATCTTTATATTGAATTGAAGGAGAGTCTAAATCATTTTCAGGCGAAGTGTAATAATGAGCTATTTCGGTAAAGATTTGTTGCACAGCAAAATCATCGATAACAATGTGGTGGGCGTAAAAAAGGAGGAGTGATTCATCATCACTAACTTCAAAAATGCTAAGACTTACAATGGGCCCCTCGCCCAAATGAATGGGTAAAGAAGCTTTTTCTATTAGCATTGAAAGGCCGGCTTCTGGACTTTCTACTTTCTGCCACAGGAAAAAACCTGTATTAGCATGGACGGATCTCCCCTTTAAATCATATTGAGCACGTAAAATTTCATGACGATCCATCACTTTGTTAAATGCTTTTTCAAGCCGAGAACGATCTAATCTTCCATTTAGACGAAAAGCGAAAGGAATCGCATAATGCGTTGACCCCGGCACCATTTGATCTTCTATCCATAAAGCTTCTTCATTAAACGACAAAACAGTGCTTTCTACCCCTGAAGCAATTTTTATAAAGCTTCTGGGAATGCGCTCAAGCTCATGAGCTAAATCAGCAAGGATAGGATGCTTAAACAATAGATCGATAGAGAGATCCAACTGAAATTGATTTCTTAGGCGGGAAATTAATTTCATCGCTCCTAGAGAATCTCCACCCCTCCTAAAGAAATGATCGTTAGAATGTACACCTTTCCATCCAAATAGCTCCTCCCACAAAGAAGCCACAACTTTTTCCCATTTAGTTTTAAGAAAATGAGGTTCTTCATGTTTTTGATCTAAATCGGCCAAAGCTTTGCTATCCACCTTTCCATGAGGAGTTAATGGCAAAGCTGGCAAACATACAATGCAAGAAGGCACCATGTAATCAGGTAATTGAGTGGATAAAAACTCCCGATAGCGTTCGCCATTTAAAGGCAAACCTTGTTGCGGTTGGACATAGGCAATAAGCTGCAAATTTTCATGGATACCTCTCTTTGTTAATACCGTGCAATCGACAATATCCGAATGAGAGCGTAAAACAGCCTCGATCTCGCTCAACTCGATACGATAACCACGAATCTTCACCTGGTTATCCATACGTCCTCGATAGAATAACTGACCGTCTTTTTGACAGGCTAAATCCCCTGTACGATATAGCAAGCCCTCACCGAAAGGATTTTCTATAAACTTTTGATGGTTAAAGAGATCCTCCCCTAAGTATCCTAAAGCAACCCCCTCCCCACCTGTCCAAAGTTCACCTACATTTCCAAGGCTTACAGGTTGGTTATTTTCATCTAAAAGGTAAACGGTCGTCTTATCAATAGGTTGACCAATAGGGACTTCTTCCAATGTTAAAATCTCTTTTGAAAAGGTGTAAACTGTGGTGAATGTGGTGTTTTCAGTCGGGCCATAGGCGTTTAGAATCTTACCAGGCAAAATTTGAAAGGCGTTTTGAGCATGCTTTAACGACATCACCTCTCCACCGGCAATTAAGTAGTTTATCTTTTGGAAAGACTCTATTTTCTCCTCAACCATGAGGTGAAAGAGGCGGGTTGTCAAAAAAAGGATGGAAATCTTTTCTCTAACGAGGCAATCAGCTAAATCATCAGGATCAATTTTTCTGTTTGGAAAGAGAGCTAATCGAGCTCCATTCAAAAGAGCTCCCCAAATTTCAAACGTTGCACCATCAAAAGAGATATTTTGTAATTGGAGGAATCGATCCTCAACCTCGATGGAAATCCAGCTTGTATTCTGCACAAGCCTAAGAATTCCTCGATGAGGAATTCTTACCCCTTTGGGTTTTCCTGTCGATCCAGAAGTAAAATTAATGTATGCAAGGGAAGACGATTTGATATTAAGATTAAGGTTTTCTTTTGCGTAACTTGTTAATTTCTTTTTTGCATCATCTATGCAAATAAACTCCTTTATTTCAAAAAAATTGCGGTCATTGGTGTTGATAATCAATAGAGAAAGTTTCGCCTGTTCAATCATCAAGCGCTTGCGCTCTAAGGGATAAGTGACGTCAATAGGAACATAAGCAGCCCCTACTTTTAAAATAGCTAGTATAGCCACTATCATATCAGAGGAACGATCGAGAGAAAAACCGACACAGCTATTAGGCTTGACCCCCTTTTCCTGCAAATATCTCGCAAGCTGGTTGGCTCTTTCGTTAAGCTCAGAATAACTTAAAACTTCTTCCTGACTTGACACAGCAATTCGTGATCCATGTTCAGCAACTACCTGTTCAAAACGCTTGATAACATTCATACTTGCTCCTTAACACATACGGCGAGAACCTGCCCTTTTATTTGATGCAGATAGACAAAAACTTCCTTACTATTTGAACGAAAAAGAAAAACAGTTTCTTTCAATGGATTAATTTCATGTAATTTTGGAATACCCCCAAGAAAACCTGTTCCTTGTTCTTTAAGCAAAGCTTCTTTAGCGCACCAAGCAGTCACAATGGGTAGGTCTCCGATCAGTGTCCTTTCCGTAGGAGTTAGCCAACCATCACTATCTAGAGAAGAGTGCAACGACTCTATATCTACACCAATTGATTGAGAATGAATCCCTAGGAACGCCCATTCCCTATTGTGGGAAAGGTTAAAATGAACATTTTTGTTACAAAGGTGCGGCTTACCCAAATGATCTCGCCAAATCATAGGAGGTTCCTTAAGATGTTCTTGTAAAAGAGTTCTTATCAGAGAATGCGTTAGCAGATAACGCTTACGATCCTCAAAAGAAGAGTATTCCTCAATATGACTCAAGGTTACTTGGTCAAGGAAATTTTGACAGTTATGAATTTCCTTCGGTAGAATATCTTCCAAGTTTATTGCCCAAAAATGCCCTTTTTTAAGGGGATAGAGGCTTAATGAAGTAATTCTTTCTAAAGAAGAAATCATAAAAATATTATATTAAAAAGAAAAATTTAATTAAATCCATAAATGAATACTAAAAAATTTAAAGTTGACAAACTGATCCGTGACAAACTTCCTGAAAGTTTAGAATCAAAAGGAATCAAACTGCAATTTAAAAATCTAGATTCTGAGGAATGGGTTTATCAACTTAAGAAAAAATTGTTAGAAGAAGCGGCAGAAGTCAATCAAGCCCAAAATCAGGAAGAGTTAATTGAAGAGCTAGCCGATCTTGTTGAGGTTACTCAAGCCCTTTCTTCGGCGATTGGCTCAACGATGCAACAAGTTGAAAAAAAGAGAGTTGAAAAACGTCAGTTGAAAGGAGGCTTTGACGCCAAGGTTTATTGCGAAGAGATAGAAGTGGAGGAAAATCATCCATCTATCCATGATTATCTCAATAAATCAGATCAATATCCCGAAATCACACATTCTAATTTGGACAATTGTCTCTTTTGTCAAATGGCTCAAGGACAAAAAGACGTGAGCTATCTTTCAAAATTTAAACATTGCTATGCAATTGAAGATCGTTTTCCTGTTTCACCAGGTCATGTTCTTTTTATCCCCTACCAACACACGGATAATTGGTTACTGCTAACAAGGAAGTCCGTGAAGATATCATGCATGCTATAGAGATTGTAAAAAAAACAAATTGATCAAAAGTACCAACCACAGGGTTATAACATCGGGGTGAACTGTGGAGTAGTAGCTGGCCAAACGATCATGCATCTCCATGTTCATCTTATCCCTCGCTATCAAGATGATATGGAAAATCCAAAAGGAGGTGTGCGCGGTGTTATTCCATCAAAGCAATCATACGGTCCTTCTTAGTTCCTATTTTGCGGCCATTTTTTTAGGTCTTGTCTTTTCGGCCCATTTAATAGCAGCTGATATCGAACTATCTATTGAATCGCTTTTAAAAAAACGGCAGATTTCCGAAGAATGTCTCAAGGAACTAATATCACTCAACTATGACAATGGAGAAATTTTTGATATCAAAAATTACTTATCCAAACCGCTTAAAGAAAAAGAATGCTTCCCCATAGGCTCGGATGAGGATTTATCACAATGGCTCGAAGAGAAATCCAAGGGCTCCCTCGATGATTGGGAGTACGTAGGGTCATGGGATAAATATCATGTGATTCGCACTGAACTTAATGGTGACACATGGCGAAGACATAGCATTCATCTTTTTGAATGGCTTGATCAAGGCATCCATATCACAGACACCATTTGTGGGCTTAAGAATGCGGAAGTCTGCTCTGCAAAATTACAAGGAAATCGCCTTCAGTTTGTCCAACCAGCCTGCGGGGCTGAAATTTTTAACCTTACCCATTCTGAATTACCCAACTTTTTACTTGATCAAGTCGATATCCATGACTATAAACCTATTGTATTAGGGACCTATGAAACAACGATCGATGAAGCTGGTAAGTTTGGTTCTGCAAAACCCATTTCCTATGGTCCTTATCTTGAAGGGCTAATAAAAAAAAAACTTATTCTATCATTGAGCTAGAAGAACTTATTCTAGAATTGCTTGCACATACTAACAAAAGTGATATCCATGTTTTCTTTAAAGTTTAATCTCGAACATCCATTTGCATGGAAAACGGATGACTATCCGCTTGAAAAATGGATGGGGCATTTTCCAACAAGCACTAAACCTACAATCAGCTTCAGAGCAACCCGGGCTTCCAAAGTGATTGGTTATCTTCCTTTCATCGGAACGATCATAGGCATTTTTCGCATGATTAAAGGCATTCAGGAGTACCATTTTTTGAATAAACACCATTTACATCATTTAAGCAAAAGAAGCGTGAAGTGGATTCTTAGAGGTGCACTAGAATGCGTGCCTATTTTAGGAGGCTTAACTTGCGCAATTGCTGACATCACATGTTCTTTGATGGTTAAGAAAATGGCTCGATTTAATGAAGATGACACTCCTTGTGGGTATTGCCATCGATGCAATTTTTGTATGTGCCCTAAATAGTCGCCTTACTTAAGCTGATACATCGCTGACTTAATCGCCTACCAAATCGGCTGGGGGGAAATGCCTCATTAGATGGTATGAACAAGGATTACGTCAGGAAATGCCAGATATACCAGGGGAAGGACTCACTGCCTGGAACTACACAGCCATCGCTAACCATTTCTATCAAAAATACCATGATGATCACGCTCGCGAACAAGAAGAAGTTTTCGATCAAGTTGTAGCAAAAATCCTTGAAATTGTAGAAACAGAATACCAAACAGGTAATCTGGAACGATTGAATGTTTGGCCTTGGTGCACCCTCTCTTCAGGTCAACCATGGCCTCTAAGTAAATGGATTAAAGTAAATTCTCTAGCCCCTTACAAACGAGCCGCTAGGATAATCAAAAAATATTCACGCAATCATCGTTTACTCGAGCTAACATAACTCCAAAAACGTAAAATTTTTTTTGTAGCGTAGTGATGAAACAAAGAATTTAAGGCAATTTTAAATTTTACGCTAAGAGGCGCCGTATAGCGCTTTTGCTTAATAAGAGAGTCGATTACTTGTTCGGCAATCTTATTTAAATCGGTTGGGGGTGTTACTTCCTGAATTTGGCCATGATAATAAGAAAGAGCCTTTCTACCTAATCTTCTGCTCGTATTCGTCGACATTTTCGAAGGGACAAAAGTAGTAACCTGAACTCCTGTTCCCTCTAACTCTCTACTTAAGGCTTCGCTCCAAGCCCATAAAGCAGCCTTCGAAGAGGCATAAGCAGAAAAGAGAGGTAGCGCGCAGCGTGCCCCCGAAGTCACGATATTAACGATAGCACCCTTTTGATTGTTGATCATTTTTGGTAGAAAGTGTTGGCTAATTAATAGAGAGGAAAAGAAATTGGTCTCCATTGCTTTGCGATAATCAGACAAGTTGGTATCCATAAAACAACCAGCTTCTGCCCAGGCTGCATTATTAATCACTAAGTCTATATCTGAGTCATGAGCTTGTCTTAGCCACGCTTCTACGAATGCAGGCTGGGATAAATCGCTCAATTCCTCTTTTACAACCACGCCATATTGCTTGCGAATGCCTTCAGCGACTTTTCGAAGTTTACCCTCGTCACGACCTAGCAAAGTGAGATTACAGCCTCGTTTAGCAAGAGATAGGGCCAAAGCAGCTCCTAATCCTTGGTTGCCTCCTGTGACTAAAGCATGCTTCCATTTAAAACCGCTTCCTTTTGTGCATGAAGTTTCAGGAAGAACGATTTCAGGTGACTGACTGCCACGAATACCAAAAATGCTTAATAACTTTTCAAGATCGCTATCCCCTACTGTTGCATGACAAGAAATCCTTAATTGTGTTTTTCTCTGCGTCAAAATGATCTTGTCATTTAGGCATTTTTGATAGAGTTTTCTAGCCTCTTCCTCCGTTTTAAAATTTAAGGTTAGAATACCTGAATGTTGATTAGCTCCAAAGTTCGCAATTTCATAGCCCGCTCGTAAGAACGCGTTACGTAAATAAGTCGTTCTATTTTGAATTTGATGAAAAATTTTATCCCACCCAATAGCGGAAAATACATCTAAATTTTTACCCAATCCTGCGATCGCAGCTATATCTGGTAGGCCAGGTTCAAACCTTCTAGCTCCATCAACAAATTCAAACTTTTGATTATCAAAATCACCTGCATCTTTAGAACTTGCCCATCCTATCAAGGGAACGTTTAATTGATGGAGATGCTTGCGATGGATGTAAAAAAAAGCTGAGCCAACGGGTCCCAATAACCATTTTTGACCCCCGCACGCCAAAAAGTCACATTGCCATTCCTTCACATTAACAGGGATCGCTCCTACAGCTTGGATAGCATCTACGGCGACCAAGATTCCCTTTGCATGACAATGGCGCACCAGTTTGGCAATATCAAAAACAGTTCCATCAATGTATGAAACCGCTGAAAGAGCCACTAACTTGACATCACCTAGATCGAGATTTAGTACCGTTTGAACAAAGTCTTCACTTTCAATCGCTTCTCCTCTTACTCCTAGTGATTCCCAAATATAGCGGTTAGAAGGGAAATCATTAGCAGGATACAAAACGCGATCCCCCGGGTTCCATGCAATTGAACGAGCAATGAGAGATAGGGCGGATGAGGTGCTAGTCGTAAAGGCAATTTCTTCAGGAGAAGTGTTGATCGTTGCAGCCACTGATCTTCTAGCAGATTCTAAAATAGCCATCCATTTTTCAAAATGAAAAGAAAGTGGTTCTAGGCCCTCCTGTATTATAGCCATCATTGTATCGGCACACGGTTTTAGCATCGGAGCTGTGGCTGCATAATTAAAAAAATGATAGAGATTAGCTGCAGGAAGAAGTTTTCTAAGTTCATGAAGGGACATTTAAAGTCCTCCATAAGCGAATGCTGACGGTAATTAATCCTCCAATCACGCACCACCACATAAAGATTTGAACAAAATCAACAGAAACAAACCAATATTGTAGCAGCAAAATGACCATGAAAGCAGCTAGCCTATCGGTTTGGCCAACCGGCCCGACGCTCTGAATAGGCCTTCCAATCACTAAGCCAAGCAATCCTGAAAAACAGGTCAGCCAACCAAAACACAGCATTGCAAGACCTAAAATAGTGAGATCAGGTCTAACAAGAATAAGAGCGACTAGATACATGATATCACAAAGTTCTGGGGCAAGCCTGTTTAAAATTTCACCTGTTGGGGATTGCTTATTAAAGTGTACAGCCATCAATCCATCTAACGTACCTAAGATCATTCTTAGAAGGCATAAAATAAGAGCAAACAATAAAAAGATCGGAAGTCCAGTGAACCCGACATAAGAAAAAAAAGCGATAAAAAAGCCCACCGGAAGCATCCAGAGACTAACTTGGTTGGGACTGACATCCTTAACCAACGGAAGCAGCCACATCAAAAGTTTGCGAGCTGGATACTTTAATTGATACAAACCTAATTTCATGTTTAATTCTTCCTAGCTTTTGTAACTGAATAATAACCTTTTAAGTCTTTTAAAGTTGTATCGACAGTAAAACCCGCATCGGTCAGCCATTTTTGAATTTTAGCCTCCGATCGCATGGTCATTCTCAATGGTTCATGATTAAAATCTGTAAAGACCTGTTCAACAAATTCTAAATTCGGATGAGCCATTTGATTGGTAATAACAAAAAAACCTTGATCGTCTAAATTTTTATAAATTGCTGAAAAAGAACTTTTTACAGTATCGTCATCCACGATCCAATCGTAAAATCCAGAAGCCACAATGAGATTAGGCTTAGGATCAAAATTTAAAGAAGAAGCGTCTAGAGCATCTCCTTTCTCAAAACGAATCTTTTTAAGGTTCTTAGCTTTAGCTGCCTGTCTTCCTTCTACTAACCAACGATCATCCAAATCCCGACATACTGTAGTGATATCATGTTCTCCAACATTTGCCAATACACTGAGAATATAAGCTGCGGGTCCAGAAGCAATATCTAGCATGAAGATGCTTTTTCCTTGCATTCGCAGTTCCTGAATAGCTTTGAAAATTAAAGCCTCTAGGTTTTTTCTACGCTGCCGGACACCCTCCCAACCAGGATGATTTAAAAATTGCCGATCGATAAGTTTACCTATTAAAAAGGACCCATGAGCCTTGTTATTGTAAACATAATCAACTGTTTTTCCTGATGTTAGGCCCTCTTCAAAACAAAGGTAAATACCCTGACTGGAGCGTCCTATCGTTTTAAAAAACCCTCTTGCTAAAGTATAGAGCATCTTATTCATCTTGCCTCCTCAGCAATTTCTTTTATTTTCATCTCTAGTGTGTTAGCCACTGAGATAAATCCTTCCCTATTTCTTGGCACATTTTCAAAAGAAAGAGCTTCTCCAAATACCACTTTCACTTGATGTGGTAAAGGTAGCCAGCATGCCTTTGGCCAAGCTTGATATGCACCTTCAATATAGGCAGGAATCACCTTGATATCTCCCCCTGCCACTAAAACTCCAATGCCGGATTTAAATCTTTGTATGGCACCTGTCGAAGAGCGTGTACCTTCCGGAAAGAAAATCAAATTTTTTTCTCCTTTAATTCTTTCATAGCAGGCAGAAAGGCTGCTTGCTGGATTCTCATAGCGATCAAACGGGATAGCATTAATCACAAAACTAAAAAAAGCCGATTTCCATTTGGATTTAAAGAAGCAATCTTTTGCTGCTGCTACGTAGGTACTACTAATCTTTGTTAGAGGAAGGGCTGCAAAAAGACATGGAGCATCCAAATGGCTTGTATGGTTGGCCACAATAATAAAGCTGCCTTCAGCAGGTAATTGACCCTGGAAGGTTAGTTTCACATACCCTTTTAAAAATATTCTTACTAAAACATTCCAAATGAGTTTTGGTACGAACAGCAATGCTTTAATCATTGGTTATCTCCTACAAGAGGTAATCCATAACGAAGCAAATAAAAGTACAGAGGTGCAATTAATAATAAGCTATCAATGCGATCTAATAATCCTCCATGCCCTGGGATCAGTTGACCTAAATCCTTGATTCCGAGATCTCTTTTAAAAAAACTCATGACCAGATCACCTAGTGTACCGCCAACCGTGATAAGTAGAATGGAGGTAACACTTGTAAGAAAAGTAAAACCTGGAACCCAGGAATGGGCCATCCATACGTAAAGAGAAACTGCGCACAGGGCTCCAAGAGACCCTTCAATTGTTTTATTGGGGCTTACACGGGGAACGAGTAAATGTTTGCCAAAAAGTTTACCTGAGAGATATGCGGATGCGTCATTGAGCTCAGTGCCAATGATTAAAAACAATAAGTAAAGATAACCTTGCTTTAAATGGCTAAAAAAAGCCAGATGAGCGGGAAACCAGATGATATAGATCGCAGCGATGATACTAAGGCTTATTTTTCTAAGCATCCCCTCGTACTCGTCTTGTAAAGGCGGAAGCACTAAAAAGACAACAACCAAGAAGATAGGCAACAGAGAAAATAGGTGATATGAATTAAATGCCACAGAGCAGAATGTCAATGCCAATGAACAATATAGACCGTAAACGATTCCTTTGTCATTCTCTAACTCGGTGGCGCGGATAAATTCTTTTAGAGCAAAAAGACAGAGTAAAAATAGACTCCCGATTAGCACATACCCACTAAATCCAAGGCTAAGAAAGCAAAGGGGGGCCATGATCAACCAAGGCTTGTAGGCAATCCATATTTTCTTAGCAGAAGCCTGGGTAGATGGATGGAACTGCAAGAAAAAAAGAAGTCCCCCTAAAACTATTAAAAGAGCAGTAACAAAAAATAAAAAGCGATAATAACCTACATCAAAAAAGCCTGGGAATAGGTATGGAATATCACCCATAAGCTTGTTTGTTTAAAAAGTTTAAAATCTTATTTCCCACTTCCTCTGGATACTCTTCATGGGGAATGTGTCCACATTGCTCAATAATGTCGACTGTAGCTTGAGGCAAATCGTTCTTTAAAAGATCACTATGTGATACTGGGATCAATGAATCTTCGCGACCCCATAAAATCAAATTTGGCTTTTTAATCTGTGGGTATGTCTGAATGAGTTCTATAAAAAGCTGATGATCAAAATGACCCAAGATTTTAAAAGCTGCATCAGGCCCATTGGGCAAAAAGTAAGGTTCTGCTGCTTCTGCGATCTTTTGAGGAGTACAGGCCACTTTTATATTCTTAACTAAGTTCTTCCGGAGTGAACGAATGAAAGCTAACCCACAAAAAGGCTTCACTAACCAAGGAAATTCTTTTGCGATACGAAAGCCTAACGGTAGTTGAATCGGGTAGGCCATTGGACTAATCAAAGTTAGACTCTTCACAAGGTCTTCATGATAGGCGGCCAATCCGAGTGCAACCGCCCCTCCCATCGAATGAGAGATAAGATGGGCATTGGAAATCCCAAGATCGTTCATAAATGAATTGATTTGACGAAGATAGGGTTTAAGGCCGTATTTGAAATCCAAGGGTTTATCGCTATAGCCAAAACCCAATAAATCAAGAGCCCAAACCTTATAACCGGAAGAAGTTAGAATAGGAATAAGGTCGTTCCACGTACAGGTATGGGATCCATACCCATGGATCAATAAGACATGTTGGGAACCTTGGCCAGAAGTTTTATAATATATTTGATAGTTTTTTAAAGCTTCCGACCAGACCCAATAATTCCCATTGTTCATAGATGGCTGCCCACAATTTTAATTTTAATAAAATTATTATATTACAAACTACATTAAAATTAAAATATTTATTAATAATTTAATTATTAAATTTAAGTCGATTTAAAATAAAATCAACACGCTCCTCAACAGAAACTTTAGGCACAATCACTATCTCATAACCAAATTTCTCATATTTAATGAGCAGTTCATCAAATTCCTGTTTCGCTGAGGCAAAATTGTGCATGCGTTCGGAATCTGTCTCAAAGATTTCTTCCCAAGGAGGGACTAAAAACACAAGGCTGTTGTATCTAAAATTTTTAGTAGCCTCTTGAAAGTACCTTGGTTGTGAAGAATTAATTTGTAATGCATCCACGATCCCTCTATCAAAAAAAGTAAGCTTTTGATCATCTTGACTATTAAAAAGATAAAGATATCTAGATAAAGCTAGCTCGAGAAACTTATCAAGATTGATCCAAGGCAATGCGTCACCTTGAATAACTAGCTGCTCTTTTACGATCTGTCGTCCAGGTTCTGACACAGTCGTATAACCTCGAGATGCAAGTTCTGAAAGAAGGGTTGATTTCCCCCCTCCGGAACACCCTGAAATCACAATAAAATTTTCCTTGAGGATAGGAAATGTCTGTTGGCTTAAGTAGGCGTCCTCTAGTTTTTTATTTGGTTCTGCAACCATTAGTATGCATCCTAGTAAAGTTAAGTATTTAATCATTTGGATAAGCCTGTTTTATCTAAATTAACTTGCTCCATCCCTGTCTCATTTTTAATTCTTTGTCGATAAAGAAAATGACTCTGACATCTTTCTATGACATGAGCGATTGGCTGATTGAATAATACCTTCAAGCCGATTAGCCCAATGACACATTTAGGTTAATGATGATTTCTCTGCTCTAGATTTATGCTTTTAGCGTTTGAGCAAATTTGCTCCCAGAAGAGTTAACAGTATATTATTTCTCTATCTAGGGTTGATGATGCCGGGCTACCTTGCAAGGTGATGAATGGAGGTTTATTGAGAGGATTAAAGAAGGGATATACCTACTAATTTATAAAATACTTATTTTTCTGTCCTTAAAAAAATGTCTCAAGATAACCTCCTCTTTTTAATTTGGTAAATCGATGCGCTATTCATGGCTTCTTATCCTTTGTGTCCTTCCGTTGCTTCTCTTTTCGGAAGAAAGTTTTTATCCTTTTAGATGGTAAGACTAACAAGCCAATCGTAGAAATGGGTTCTCATATTCATACTCGGGTCAGCCCCTGCTCCACGTTTAAAATTGCTTTAAGCTTGATGGGCTTTGATGCAGGCATTTTAGAAAATGAAGAGCAACCCATCTGGCATTACCAGTCTGGTTACGACGACTTTCTTGAGGTTTGGAAACTGCCGCAGACCCCACAATCATGGATGCGTTCCCCCTGTGTCTGGTATTCCAATGAGATCGCTTTCGCCCTTGGGTTAAAGAAAATTCAACATTATTTAAATCAGTTTGACTATGGTAATAGGGACATGTCTTCTGGTTTAATTGAACATGGCAAAAATCCCACTTGGGTCAATGCTTCTTTAGAAATTTCTCCTATGGAGCAAGCTTTTTTCATTTCTAATCTTATCAATGATCATCTTCCTGTATCTTTTCACGCTCTTAAGATGACTAAAGCAATTTTACTGAAAGAAGATTTTAACGATTGGAAGTTATTTGGAAAAACGGGATGGAGTGGTTCCGTTGAAAAAAATGATCTTGAACATGGCTGGTTTATCGGCTGGATTGAAAAAGATGACCAGCACTATCCTTTTGCCTACCTTGCTCAAGATAAAAAAATTAAGCTCGATCAACGTATCCCACGAGTGAAGGAGTTAATTAAAATGGTGAACTTGGGTCAGTAGGAAGTCATTGCAATAACCAACCCAATTGGCATTGGATCTTTAAAGGTATACTATCTCTAGGAAAACTTAATTGAGACGTTAAATGAGCAGCATTCATCCCCCTCTTGCCAATGTCGTTAATCTTAGATACCCGCTTTAAGGATTATACACGTGACAAAGATGATTATGTCTCTAGGTTATGAAGCTATTTTCCTATTTGTACTCATTTAATTGGTGTTTGTAATGTTGCTACAAGCATACAAATGATTTGGTCTAAAGTCATTTAAATAAAAATCACATTATTAATAGAGAAGCTTTTGAAAAAGAAGAGAACAAATTTATATTTCCGACCTTAGAATAGCGTTTCTCCGCAACCTTATATAAGAGCTATTCAACTTAATCGTAATGCAAGATTAGTCATTTTAGGTTTAAGCATCGGGTTGTTGGCTCGAGGTATTCTCCAATTGCTTGGCTTGGGCCTGTTGTTTCTCCCAGCAGGCAACATTACCAAATTTGCTTTTGATATGACTACGATGTAATAAACTAAAAAAAAGCGTCGAAAATGCTACCTTAACGGAGAAAATTATTGGCGCAGCTATTCAGTAGCTTGGTCTCAGGCTAAGGCTCCACCTATGAAGTTTGTCTATATCACGAACTTTCTTCATAAGATAGAAAGAAAAAGCCTTTCTTATCAGGGCATAAAACTAAATGGTGGGATATCGCTTGGATTTTGTGGTTGAAAATCAAGACCGTCTAGCTAGAGCTTTTGCTGTTCATAAGGCACAGCTTCTATCCTAGTTGAAAATCAAGATCGTCTAGCTAGAGCTTTTGCTGTTCATAAGGCACAGCTTCTATCCTATCTGAAATAGGTGGGGTAGGGGTTAATTGATCAACTTTAACGTCAATTTGAATATGGCATTCGATGCTTAATGATATAACCCCATTAGTTCTTTCCTCTTTTCTCTGTGTTTTATGTGGCTCAGCGGTAATTGATGCAATAACGCAGTTATTGGATAGCTAAGCTCATTTCTTCTCCTTGTTCATTATTTATATTTATTGTAACTCTTATTCAATGTAAAATGATTATCCCCCCATCTTTAGCCAAATGGATATTTTTTATAGAGTACAATTATGGAATTTCCCCTATTCGGACCAGATCCTAATTCCACTTACCCTTTCAAAGGCAATGACAAGCTTATTTTTCTAAAAAATGTGATCAAAGCTAGCAATATTTTTGTGGGAGATTATACTTACTTCTATGCTGAAGAAGGTGAAGCGGAAAAATTTGAAGAATGCAATGTACTTTATAACTATGATTTTACCAAAGTCAAATTAATCATCGGGAAATTTTGTGCCATTGCCTCTAAAGTGCGCTTTATCATGACGGGAGATCATAAACTCGATGGGATTAGCACCTATCCTTTTCCTATCTTTGGTAATGGCTGGGAAGATGCCTTCAATCCATTCGATTTACCTGTAAAAGGAGATATTGTTATTGGTCATGATGTATGGCTCGGTTATGATGCACTGATCAAAAATGGCGTCACAATTGGAAATGGCGCGATCATCGCGACTCGTGCTGTCGTAGTTAAAGATGTACCTGCTTATTCCATTGTAGCAGGCAATCCAGCAAAAGTCGTGAAAATGAGATTTGACAATAAAACCATTGAACGCCTCGAAAAGATTGCTTGGTGGAATTGGGACATCGAAAAAATAACCAAAAATCTTTCACTTATCTGTCATCTCGATGTTGATCGACTAGAAGCTACAAGCGCTTAAGGCAAAGGATCTTTTTGATATCTTCTTGATTAGCGATCAATAAAATGAAGACCATTTCTATATTTTTAACTATCAGTAACCTGGATGTTTGATATGACTTGTGATGTAGCCATTTACAGAGGCTCTTTTGACCCACCTCACAATGGACACTTAGAAAGCGTTCATTACGCATTACTTAACGGAATCAAACAAGTAACCATTATTTATAAAGATCCTAATCCAACTAAACCTTTTCGAACATGCGATAAAATTCGAAAACTACTCCTAAAAATCATGTTTAAGGATATGCCTAATGTGATTATATCCAAGCTATCCTACAAAGCTGCTCTCGCTGAGTTAAATACAGATCCCACCATCAATAAAATCTACCACATTCTCGGCTCTGAACTCATCAATATTCGAATGCGCCCAGTTCATGAGCCATCAAAATTAGCGTATTTTGTCATTCCAAGAACCACTCATCCCCTCCCCAACAACTTTAGTATTCTTAACCATCGACCAACAAGAATTGGACGTTCTTGTGAACTGCGCCACCAACACAATTCCTCTACGAGATTACGTTATTTGTTATCAGAAAGAAATTTCGAAGAGGCTAAAAAGAGCTTTCCAGAGGAAGTTTTTAATGCCTTCCTTCAGCAAAAAATTTTCATCTCTTCCGATGCCGAATACGTCCATCGCGCTATTCTTCGGTTAGTTAAAAAAAAGGTAGAAGAAGAAGTTGTAAAAAAACAAATCGTACCTGTAACGCAATTTCCTTTAACCTTTCATTTGGGTCAAGATCTGGGAGTGACTGGCCTCTCTGGAGATATTCTTTGTTTCATCAAAGATAAAGACGGAGTCCCATGTCTGGTAGTGAAAGTTTTTTGGGGAGAAGATTATCGAACACGTTTTTGTAGCGAGCTTAAAGGCTATGCACTAATTGAAGCCTTAAAGGTACCTTTTGTTAGGGTTCCGCAAATTTATTTTTACCATCAAGAAAAAGACTTTGCATTTATTGGAATGAGTTTCATTTCTGGCAAGCCACTTAGTGAACTCATGTTTGAAAGCCAAGAGGCAATTAAATTATGTGCAAAAGCCAATGCTCATTTACATTTATCCCTACGATCCCTAGTTATGGAGATTTCTCAAGACTATATTTGTATTTTTGAAAAAGATATTCAAGCTATCTTTGATAAATTAGAAAAAAGCCCTCCTTTTGATGAATTGACCTTAAAATTACGCAGCCACTGGAGTCAGCTAAGACAAGACTTTATCAAAATGCCTTTTTTGCTCAGCTTCACACATGGAGATCCTAATCACAGCAATTGGCTTGTAGATTTAGACAATGAGTCTGTCACTTATATTGATCTAAGTCATTTCCATCGTTCAATGTCTCCTAAATCTGAACCGATAGGGTTTGCTATCAATGAACTCGAGGAAGCTTTATTGATCATTAAGATAGCAGCAATGGGAAGGTACAATGAAGAAAAAATCTCCGAAATTCAAAATATATACAAACAAGAATATTTTTCACATGTTCCTTCAGACATTACTACGAAGGAAGCCCAACGCTATTTTGCTACTTATTGGTCCTTGCGAGTAGTTGGAAGTGTTCTTGATAAATTTCTTGATCCTTGCCAAAAAGAAAGATTGAAATATCAAACCGATATATGCCATAAGATGGAGTCGATTCTAAACAATTAATATTTAACTACAAAGAACAGCTATGAAAATAAAGTTTTTTACTTCCTTTTTTATGCTTGTATCCTCTTTTTTCTTTTTAGAAGCCAAAATTCCTTTAAAAACGGCTGCTTGATTCTAAATCTAGGAGCGTTTTTTTACGTTCCAAGCCTCCGGCAAAACCTGTTAAGTGGCCATTCGAAGCAATCACCCGATGGCAAGGCACAATAATGGAAATAGGATTCCTGCCAATGGCTGCTCCCACGGCTCGTACAGCTTGAGGTTTATTCATTTTCAAAGCGATATCTTTGTAAGAACAAGTTGTACCGTAAGGAATTTCGTTTAACAACTCCCATACTCCGCATTGGAAGGGTGTTCCATAAAACTTCATCGGAAGATCAAAAGCTGTACGCTGATGGCGAAAGTACTCAACCAACTGTTTTTCAGTTTCCTTGATGATTGGATGATTCACATCTTCAATCATGTCTCCTAACGGCACTCGATTGGGCTTTTCTTGATCCCATAATAACGCAATTAAATGTTGATCACTGACCACCACTTTACAAGAGCAAAGAGGAGTTTCTATTACACTGAATTTTAGAATATCCATTTTCTTAACTCAACAATTTAAACTGTGATATAATATAAAGCTTCAATTATCATTAGCTAAACTATTTGTTTATATAGCATATATAAAAAGCCATTTCTTATAAATAGAACAAATAACAAGAGATCGATCAATGAGTACTTTAGATATTTTCGCAGACGAAAGAATTTTAGGAAATGTGCTTTTCTATTGTGATGAAAAAACGTTCAAATCAACACGACTTGTTAGCAAAGCTTGGGAGCAAACTTCGCTAAAAGTAATAGCAAAAATCGCTTTTCTAGCAATTGACAATGCCTATAACTCTTTAAATAGGGCTACACATGGGTCTTTCGATAAAAAACTCTTCAGCTATAGAGAACTTACTCTCAAACGCTTTGAGCAATTAATTTCTAATAGATTGACATTCCGGTTAATCATAAACACATTACGAATTGAGTTTGCTGTTAGCAGACAACGATTGCGTCAAGTAACTGACGAATTGTTCTGTAAAAACCTTATCCCCAGCCTCCCTATTTTTCCCGTTGCAGAGCCTAGCGTTTTTTTTAAATCCTCAGTCTTTACTGATTACCTGCCCAAATACTCACTTACAACTTCCAAAGAAAGCGACTGGATTGAAATGGCTCATTTGTATCAGGCAAGCAACGATCTATGCAAATCATTAGACTCTAAGGAACATTCCATTGAAATCCATGCACTTACTCAGCTGCTCCATTGGATCGAAACAAGCTCCGAAATATCTCATTTTGAAGAAATGAGACAAGGGTTTACCACTTTGGTTTGCAATTTACCATTAAATAAATTACCGTCTCTCCCCTTCTTGATTAACCAGCCTCAAATACAACAACTTTTACACCCCCATACCGCCCGATTCATTCTGTGTCATTTAAAATTAGACCTACTAGTTAGAAGTAGCAAAAATCCAGACTATGAAGCATTAGCTTCAGATTACATGGAATCAGATTTTTACTTACCCGCACTGTATTCTGCTATGTCTATCCAAGATCATTTACTTCGTGAACAGAAGATGGCCGAAATTATCCAAGAAATCCAGTCCCCAAATTTTCCATATTGGATGCAAGTAAAATGCTTACAGTTTGATCCCATCGATGGTAGCTATGCCCTAGCTTCTAATGTCTTTACCTCACTTCTTAAAAAGAATTTATTCGAAGCTGTGTTTCTTTATCTAAATCTGATTCATCCCTCCATTAAAGACTTTGTCATCGAATACGCCTTCATGCCCTTCTTTGAAGGAATGGGATATCCATCAGAATGCTTACAGCTACTATTAACCGACTTGCGCGATGCTGAAAATGCTCTTCAAATGTCAAAGCTACCTCGAGATAGAAAGGCCAAAAAACCCTTTGCGTCACAAAAATTAAGTAAAGAAATCTCATTAGAATACAGCCTAGGTGAGACGGTCACTCAATTTTTAAACGCACAAAGTCTGCCAAATAAGGAAGAAAGAGCCTCAGCGTTCATTTTGTTTTTTAACTACCTCATCGAACAAAAACCCGCCCACATCCTTGCTTTTTTGGAATCAAGCATAGATTGGAAAGAAGGAATAGAATCAATCATTGATCTAAAAACAAGAGATAGCTTTCTCCTACAACTAACAGTAAAGTTGATAAGGAACTCAAGCATGGCTGATCGTCTCTCCGATTACTTTGCAGAACTTAAACTCATGGATTTTTACTTACTACAAGATCAACCAAAAAGCATCCAAGCATTGCTGAAAGATTTGTCCTCTCATCATTACTTATTTCTAAATAGTTTTATTACTTATTTAAAGAGTTTTCCCAATTGGGAAGCTAAGCTCATTGCTATTGATGATCTTCAACTTAAAGAAGAATTTTTTGAACGAATCCTTGACTCTCAAACGGTTATTGATTCAGATGTTACTAAGAAACTTCAAGAAAAAATTGATCAAAAACGAATCTCACATCTTATAAATGCCATGTCTCAAAATAACTTGAAGCGATTGGTGCGAGAAATTGAAGAACTGTTTAGCCTCGATTTAAAAAAAGAGTTTTACACTCAAGCTTTCCAGGAATACAAATCCAAAAAAAATTTATTAGAAGAATTGTTTAAAGAGATGGAAGATCGCAATCTTGAACTAGAAAAATATATTTTAGACGATTCTCTTGCAGATGCTTTGGCTGAACGCTACTCCGAATAAAGGATTATATCTATGTTGGTAAATTTTCTTGCTCTACTTATTATGCAGCTTATGAACTGCCATTTAATAGCTTCTGATATGAGTGAAAAAGAATGTATATTAAAGAATGAGGGGACCCACCTTTTCTACAAAGTGATCGGAAAAGGCAAACCTCTGATTGTTATTCATAGGGGACCAGGCTTAAGCCATGACTACCTGCTCCTAGGAATGAAAGAACTTGCAGAGAGCCATATGGTTATTTTCTATGATCAGAGAGGATGCGGACGATCGACCTGTGACATCTCAGACAATACCATTTCCATAGAAGCATTTCTTTCTGACCTAGAAGCAATTAGGCAAGCTCTACAAGTTCCCAAAATCTCTTTACTAGGTCATTCTTGGGGAGGATTCATAGCCATGCACTATGCAATGGCTTATCCTAATCATGTTGAAAATTTAATTTTATCCAACTCATTACCATCTAACTCTGAAGATTATCATGCCTTTGCGGATGAATGGACAAAGCGAATGCTGCCCCTTAGTCAAGAATTAAATGCGATACAAACAAGCCAAGCTTTCATCGATGGGGAATCCGAAACGATTGAGCAGTTCTATCAACTAGTCTTTAGCACCTACTGTTTTAACCCAAGAGATGCTTGTCGTTTAAACCTAGTCTTTGATTCTTCCGCTACCCTTAATGGCAGAAAGGTTTACGCTATTTTCCACCAGAAGATTTTTGTTCAAACTTTTGACTTAAGCAGTAGTTTATCTCTTATAGAAGCCAAAACCCTCATTATTCACGGGGATGTAGATCCTATTCCTTATATTACAGCTGAGCACACTCGTTCAAAAATCAAAAAGGCCCAGTTTGTTTTACTAAAAAACTGTGGTCATTTTCCTTATATCGAGTCACCGAAGGCTTACTTCAACACCATCAACACATTTTTACTTGGGAGCTAACTTTTCAGAAACTCCTGAATGCGTTCCTTTAGCTCTTGGTTAATCTAGAAGGGGAGGACGTTCATGCCTAACTTTCGTGATGATTAACTCGCCTCGAAATGATGAGAGAATGAATATCTATCTGGGATTTATTTAGGCCGCAGGAACCGCTGTATTGAAGCTTTCTATATCTGAAAGCTATCTGTTGTTAATAAACTCATATCCCTGGAAGAAGTTAATGCTACATTCTAGATAGCACAGGGATGAAGGTTAATGGAGAAGGAGAACGGAAAGTAAAAATGCAGGGAAGAGACACGCCTAGAAAATGGGTAAAAGATGAGATACAAATCCCTAAAAAAATTTGGTAAGATCTCTCCACTGAATATTCTTACTATTGTACTTTAGGATTGAAAACTTTAGGTAAAAATATTATGTTTGAATTATTTAAATTTATTAGAGCTTAGTCATAAAAAAGCGTGTTTATATACGCATTATTTTAATTCATTAATAGGTATTTAGATGAATCCTTTGAATGTTTTTGGCGAAGAGAAAATTCTAGGAAATATAATCCATTTTTGTGACAAAAGAACAATTCAATCAGCACGCCTAGTAAATAAAGATTGGGCACAAGCCTCCTTAAAAATAATCGCCAAATTTGCCTTCTCTACGATAGAAAACGCTTACGATTCTTTAAGATCTTTTAATGAGGCTCATTTAAAATATATAGATAATGCTTTCACGCGAATTGATCAAGCAATCATTAGTAGTAATGTGTCATTCCATGTAATGACACGGATACTCAAAATTGAATTTGCATTGTGCAAGCAAAGAACTCAGCAATCAGCTAATCAACTTCTTTGCGAAGATTTGACCCCAAAAACTCCCCCTCCGCATCAAAATTCATTTTTTAAGCCTTTGATCGAAAATAGTTTACATAGGCACATGCTTGTAGCCCCTAAAGAAAACAATTGGAACGATTGGCAAAAAGAAATGGCTAATTTACATCAAGCAATCAAACGTCTATGCAAATCTTTAAATAATTATGATTATCCAATTGAAATACGTAAGCTTGCTCAGCTGCTCCATAGGATCGAAGATAATTTCGCTAGCTGTAATTCTCAAGAGTTGGAAAGCATAAAAAAGGAGTTTACAACCTGCATTCTCAATCTTCCGCTACATAAAATGCTTTCTCTTTCTGCTCTATTAAAACATCTTGAAAAGCAAGGACTTTTACCATCAGGAACTACTAAAAGCGTTCATCATCATTGGAATTTTAAAGTCATGACCACAGGCTCTCGTATTATCACACAACTGATGCAATTTAACCATTACCTAACGGCAATGCATTTGGCATTAAGTATCGAAGAGCCTCAGCTCCGCGATCAAAAAATGTCTGAAGTTATTCAGCAAATTCATTTCTTTAATTTTCCCCATTGGATGAAAGCACGGTGTCTTCAGCTTGCTCCTATCGCCGTAAGTTACGATCTAGCAGCAAAATTCTTCACTTACCTTCTTACAAACAACCAACTTGAAGACTTATTTTTCTATTTAGATGTAGTTCATCCATTAATTAGAGAATCTGTCATCGAATCGACACTGAAACCAGCTTTTGCAAAAGAAGGCCTTTCATTAGAATATCTAGACTTGCTTGATTTTGATAAGCAGCATAGTAAAGAGAAACCCAATCCCACTCAATTAGCTAATACTGTTTCACAATTTGCGCAAGCCCAAGATATTCAAAACGAAGAAGAGAAATCGGCCGTCTTCATGGCTTTTTTTGATAGCCTGACAGAACAAATGCATTCTCTTATCAACGCATTTTTGAACTCGGAAACGGTAAATTGGAAAGAGGGGATCGAGGCAATCAAAGACCTAAAAATTCGTCATGAATTGCTTATTAAATTAATCGCAATATTGAATAAAAATGACAATTTTATCATGGCAGAAACCCTGTCTAACTACAGTGCTGATCTGATGGCTGTTGATTTCTTTTTATTTCAATACCAACCTCAATATTTAAAGGAAATCTTAAAAGATTTATTAGATGTTAAACAGGAAAAAGATGTGTTAGATAAGTTCATTGCTCGTATAAAATTATTCCCGGATTGGGAATCCATAGTAAAAACTATTGATGATTATACAATTAAGCAAGATTTCTATGAGAAGGCTTTCCATGTTGAGCTTATTTCTGAGCCAAAAGTAAAAGATAAAATCATAAAAGAAATCGATCAACGGAGAGTCTCCGCCATCTTAAAAATTATACCCGAAAAAGATCCTAAAAAATTAGTAAGTGAAACTGAGAAGCTTTTCGACTTTATTCAAAAAACAAAAATTTATACTGAAGCATTTCAAAAATATAAATCACAGAAAGACTTACTAGAAAGATTATTCACAGAAATGGAAGATCGAAATCTTAATTTGGATGAATTTATTCTAGATAATTCTCTTGATGAGCTGTTAACTAAACGATACTCAGACTAGTTACAAGACCCTTACTATGTTTATGCTAATGATTTCATTATTCTGAACCCATTAATGCTTCTAATATGCCTGAAAAATGATATCCTAAGCAATGAAGAAGCAATCCTTTTCTACAAAGTGATCGGAAAAGGAAAACCCTGATTGTTATTCAGGGAGGGCCAGGCTTAAGCTATGACTACCTGCTCCCAAGAATGAAAGAACTTGCAGAGAACCATATGATTATTTTCTATGATCAGAGAGGATGCGGACGATCGACCTGTGGCATCTCAGACAATACCATTTCCATAAAAGATTTTTTTCTGATCTAGAAGCACTTAAAAAAAAACTTTACACATTCCCAAAATCTCTTTACTAGGTTATTCTTGGGGGGATTCATAGCCATACACTATGCAATGGCTTATCCTAATCATGTTGAAAATTTAATTTTATCCAACTCATTATCGTCTAACTCTGAAGATTATCATGCCTTTGCCGATGAATGGACAAAGCGAATGCTACCCTTAGACCTGAATTGCAACCAAAACTTTGTACAAAAATCATTTTTAGAATTCAGATGCGTAGGATTGATTTGAAGGCAAGGGTAATCCCTTGCCTTCATCGCTTCCGTTGCATCTGACCTATTCAAATTAGCTTTAACGAGGTTTTGGTAGCAATTAAGGTCTTAGTCAAGAATTAAATACGATACAAACAAGCCAAGCTTTCATCAATGGATAAGTTGATACACTGTTCGATTACAAGAGCAACTTAAAGATCTGCTAATTCTTGTCTCAAATTGGTGACTCTTCTTCGCACTTCATCATTGGCTAAAGGAGAAGAGCCAAAAAGCATATTTTTAAAAACTCTAAGTTTACCAAGAAAGCCCTCTACTTTAGTGGCTGTGAAAATAAGATGTTCGTGGTAATGAGGAACTGTCTGCCCCGCACGCACCTCGACCTTACTAAAAGCATAAGCGATCGAATGCCCTTGATCGTAATAATGATTGATTAACTTAAATGTGAGCGCCTTGGATTCAACAAAAGCATCTCCGGACATCTCTGGCATTTTTTCGCAATGTTTCTTAGGAACAATTAAAAAATGCAAATGGCTAATAGGCGCATAGTTATAAAGAACATTTACATGTTTGCCTTCATAAACAACCTGCCTTTCGACCACCTTGGAATTGCAAAAGGCATCGTTACCTGTAGGAAACGAGTCACGTTCTTCTAAACATGCTTGGCAAACGTCTCTTGTTCTTGCTGATATTCTTTAACTACTCTTGCTCTTTCTTCCATGGAGAGATGGGAACAACCGAAAGCGATCTTCCAAAGCAATTTAAACTGAAGCCAATACTTCCAGCCATTTTAGGATAGGGATCAGCCTCCCAAGAAAATTGACTTTGATCTGTAATCCTCGAAAAGATTAAATAATCAGAGATGTTTTTCTCTTTCCAGGTAGCAATGATAGCTTGAATTTGCCTAACCATTTCTATTGCTACATCTTTACCTTCAAAAAGATGGCCATCCTCCGAGATGATGTGCAAAGACCCAGCTGTAAGCGGGTATTACATAAATAATCTGACTCCTTAATTAATGTGCGGAGGAATGAGATAGCAAATTCATAAATAAAACACCTAAAATGATAAAAATCATCCCTATGATAGCAAAAGCATCCAATGGCTGATTTTGTAAAAAATAGCCACATAAGCTAATGATGACAATTCCAAGCCCCGACCATGTTGCATACACGATCCCCACAGGGATATCATTTAAGGTTAGAGATAAGCAATAAAAGGCAATCACGTAACCTGTCATGACTACAAGCGAAGGCCCTAAAATGGTAAACCCTTTGCTCGACTTCATGGACAAAGTTGCGAATGTTTCTGCTACAATGGAAATCATTAAATAAAAATAGGCCATAAGAATCCTTTAATCGCTCAAGAACAGCTCAATTTAAATTACATACTATGAAAAAAAGATTATGACCTAGTTCCATTCTTTGCGTCAATCAACAAAATCCATTAAGAACTTAATAATAGAGTGGCTTATTTATTTCTGTTGATATCTTTTACGGTTAGCCATAATTTTCTAGCGATACTTTCTTGATGAAAAAGGAGAAAATGATGAAAATCGCCATTGTGAATGATATTCATGCCGGAAGAAACTTAGAATACCAAGGCTATATTCGTGCTTATTCCCCCTTAGTTGAGAATGTCTTAGAGGACTATCTCAATCATATCATCCAACAACATGCTCCTGATCTTATTGTGAATTTAGGGGATCTTATCCGAACGGAAGATCATTCTATCGATAGCAAAAGATATCAAAAGTTAATCGAACTCTTTCATTCTAAAAAACTTCCCACCATCCATTTAGTTGGCAACCATGAACTCAAATGCATGGATCTTAAAGAAATTAAAAAAATTTGGCACGGCAAAGGCTTTATTCAAAATAGCTATGGTTCAATGACCCATAATCATTGTCGAATCATTTGGATTGGCTTAGAAAGTTGGGAAGAAGCAGGTTATCAAACTTATCGCTTGCCAAGCGAGCAACTAGAATGGTTAAAATGGCAATTACATCAATGTTCTTTACCTACAATTTTATTCACCCATTGCCCTATTGATGACCAGAATGTAACTGGCAACTTTTTCTATGAAACCATGGATAATCACAAACGAGAAAAGCTTTTCTTAGAAAATCAAGACGAAATTCGCCAGATCGTTCTTTCCTCACCGTGTGTGATCGCAGTACTACAGGCACACTTACATTACTTTCACGTGAAACAGATTGCTAATCTTCCATTTATTACTTGCCCTGCCATGGGTGACAACATCTGTGGACCGCATGCTAAGAACAATGTTCCTGAAGTTTATACAATCCTTTATCTAGATAGTCATGAGCTCAGTGCCAAAGCCTATTCACGAGACTATTGCTTCGCTGGTTACGAAAGTGCTAGACGAGAATAATATCAAATGCCTGGAGAAGATTAGCGGCTTCAGGTAGTGAAAATTTAGCTTTTGTAACTTTATTTGATTGAGGATTAATGCTGTAGTGAAAGGCTGTTGAAAAGTCAGCATAAGAAAGATCGCAATGGTGAAATAGCGTTTCTTCTAAATCTGTTTGCTTAAAAGCGACATGAGAAAGGTGAGCATTCAAAAAGATATTAGCCAGTAGCTTACATTCAGTAAAGCTGCTGTTCTTCATTTTTAAATCAGTAAAATGACAATACTGTAAAATTGACCGTTCGAATGAAGGCGAGAAAAAAGATGGGTCGCATTTAAAAAATTCTAGCCCCACCAACTTACAATCTACGAATAATACATTCTGTAAACGACAGCCGTTTAAGTTAATGAGGTTTAAATGACAGCCAGAAAAAATGCAATCGCAAAAATGAGCTTTAGAAAATGAAGCTTCTGAAAAATACCCCTTTTGAAATTGACAATCATAGAAAGATTGATTTTCAAAATGAATATTCTTACACCCTGTTTCATCAAATTTTTGGTCTTCAAAATCCATCCCATTCCACCAATTTTTTTAAAGCAATTTAGATTACTCTACCTGTTTATTTATGGGAATGTTATAATAAAATCGCAGTTGCTAAATTTTTTATATCTTGTTATAGCATATTTTAATAAAAAATTAGTTAGGGAAAAAAATGTCGTATTATCTTCCAGGTCTTTGCATCCCCTCCACAAGCTGCTACTCATTTAAAAGTCGCTTAGGTTTTGAAGGCGTAGCAGAATTATCTGCTCCTGAAAAAGGAATTCGCTACCACAACTTAATAACTGCCTTCTTTTTGAATCTTTTCTGCTCTAATAAAATAGTGAAAATTAAAGACGTTAGAGGAAAAATTTATCATTTAAATAGGGGTAGTTTAAGTAATAAGCTTGTCAAATATCATCCCCATTTGAAAGGCTATTCCCCTAAAGAGATTAGACACGTAACTGAAGCTGCTATGCAAAGATGGCTAGACGATGTTCTCAAGGCAAAATCTCCTGCTAACATTGTTGAAATGAGCACCATCAAGAATGAACTGCGTTCTAAAATGGATGAAAAACGATTATGTGATCGTCTCCGTTGGAACTCACTCGCGTATCGCGGGTTAGCAGAAGAAATTGAGATTCTCAAGAAAAAACTAAACGAGTTAGAGCACATCAAAACTTAAACTCGGTAGCTAATCTACTTTGTTTTTTTTAAAGTAAACTTAAGCTCTAAGACCTGAATTGCTACCAAAACTTTGCCCAAAAAATCATTTTTAGAATTCAGATGCGTAGGATTGCTTTGAAGATGGGGGGGGGGTAAAAATCTTTCCTTGCCTTCATCGCTTCCGTTGTGTCTGACCTATTCAAATTAGCCTTAAACGAGGTTTTGGCAACAATTCAGGTCTAAGCAGTTATGTTGAATAATTCATTTTGGGGTAACAGCTTCTGTAGTGATGTATGCTTTATCCATATGATTGAGGAGCGCTCATCTCAATCTGCTTTCAACTACTTGATGCTCAAATGTTTTTTGAGTAAACCCTATCTCCAAAAAAGGCTTTTAGCCTTGGTAGCACTTAAACGCAGCCGTCTAAGTCAGCATAAATCATCTAAACTGCACAGCTCTCTAATCGAATAGCCGAGATGTGTAATTCGATATATACGGAATATTTAATGTATACAGGTTATCAATCCCACATTCGAACTCTTCTAAACTTTGGTAAGCTTTTTTAAAAGCCCATTGCCTTTGCCGGAGCCTTTCAGAGTTCATAATTTCCTTAAATCGCTGAAAATTAACTGAATTTACAAGCTGGTCTAGCAAAGATTTTGCTGCCCTCCTTATTTCAATATCTTCCGCATTAATCACCCATTCCACCATCTGACCAATGAATGTTATAATAATTTTCTCAGCATGGTAAGAATCTTGCATGAGTGGGTCTACTTTTTCACTAGAAAAGCAAAAGCCAACAAACACACTTAAACTTTCAAGCTCATCATATTTTAAATAAAGTATTCTCAACACATTAAAGATTTTTTCTGCTACTTCATGAGTAACCTCTTCTGACGCTGCTTTTAAGCATTCCACAAAACTGGTAAATTCCTCATTTTCAAACTGTTGAGCATCTTCCCTAGAAAAGGTTTGAATTAATTGCTCAATCACAAAATTTCGAATGGTTACATTAGCTAACTCGGGTCGCAGTTGCAAATTAACTTCTACAGATTCTAGGCAGTTAGGGATAGCTGCGATAAGGGCACGGGATGCAACTAGGCTACTGTCTTGATTAAGGCACTCATCAGTTAATGAAGCAATTTTTTCCTCTTGTTGGCCAAACCTTATATAAGCAGCATAACATTCTTTATGAGAGTCATAAGACGAAGGTAAATCACGTCGATTCTCTGCTTGATAAATATCTTCAGCTTTAGCTGCCTTTTGTTGGAGGCGTTTCCATTCATCCTCTCCTCGTCCTGTTGCTACAAAATGGTTGTGAGCTTTTATTGCATCTTTCTTTGCTTCTTCTGCTTGTCGATATAGCTCTTGCCTTGCCTGCTTTTGTATTTGCCATTCCTGATCGCATATTCTCACTTGCTCTGCTTTTTTCTCATAGACAGCCTTTAAATCGGACAATTCCTTCTTTGCCTCTTCTAAGGACCTTTCTTTGTCTTTTAATTCTTCGGGGAGCTTGCCATGAAGAATAGCACCAATGGCTCCATTAACTGAACCTGCGACTGCAGCTAGGAGGAGATCATTATTATGCTTTCTTTTCCCTGTTCCTTGAAAAAAAAGATTCCGTACATAAGTCGTG
This sequence comes from Parachlamydiaceae bacterium HS-T3, assembly GCA_000829755.1. GTDB lineage: Bacteria > Chlamydiota > Chlamydiia > Chlamydiales > Parachlamydiaceae > HS-T3. The sequence goes on along the minus strand of BBPT01000016.1, from coordinate 45,508 downwards.
ATGATCGCACACACACCTCCTTTTGCTGCTTCTCCAGCTACAAAGCTCCTCATTGTGGTAGGGGTAGGTAGTAAATAACCAAGACAAGAAGTCGTAGCCGAAGCTAAAGCCCCTGAGACTGCCGCATTGATGGTCCCATAAAACGACGGCATTTCCCATTTAATGATTTTCTGAGCCATATGATCTACGGCACTCACGATCGCTTGAATTCCACAATCGCGAAAAGGAGATCGTTTAATGGATAAAGACGCAAGCAATCCCCTTACTCCCACCGAACAGATTTCACGAACGGTACCTACTAAGGCTCCTCTCAAAGCCGTATAAGCTACTTCTTTCCTTGAGTAATTTTTACATAAACAGAGACCTGTTTGTTGAAGCGCTGAGGAAACAATGCTTTCCATCAACCTAGATCTGACAGGCGATGCATGGTTAATCACCAAACCTACAGCAGCTCCATAAAAGGTACCGCAAAAGACGCCGAGATTATTTGCGGCATACGAAGAGAGAGTCATCATTAAATCCTTTTAAGCAAATAAAATAAGGATTCAATTATTAAAGTTCTATTAAAATAGATGATTAAAAAAGCAACTAGCATTGCATTCTAGTTGCTTATAACAAAAAGTCACGCTTGCTCGGTAGCTAAGCTTAGCTTTGTTTCTTTAGAGAGTTGGCTTAAGCCCCAAGAAGCAATCAAAGCCAGCGCCAGCCATCCGAAGCGTACAGCCCTATCTAAGTCGAATGTTTGAAATTCCTGAACTAAATTACCAAATAGAATAATCGTTAGTAAGGCAGGTGCCACGATTTTTAAGCAAAAACCATAAAAATTGATTCTTGTGCCCTTCATCCATACGCGATCCTCTTTGATAGCACTAGATAAATATTGGAAAATCACAATTAAGGCCAATCCTCCGATCAACATATTCGTACCCATGACCATAGGAACGAGTGCACTAATTAAATGAGATGCGTTACCCATGCAGAAAAAAGTAGCTACAGCTCCCATCATTAGTAGAGTGATTGCGACTGCCTTTTTTCGAACCAGTTGAAATTCCACTTCGATATTACCAGCAATACTTTCTACGATAGAGAATACACCTGTGATCCCTGCAATAAATAAACAAAAGAAGAAGATGACACCGATGATTTGCCCTAAGTTGGGTCCAAAAAATTTAAAAATTTGAGGAAATACGATAAAACCTATTTCAAATGTTGAGTCGGTTGTTAGTATTTCATTGAAAGGAACATTCTGTAGATGACTGATATGAGCAAGGCAACCAAAAATTGCTGCACCAGAAATAAAAGAAACAGCGAAATCACCGATGACCACATATTTCATGGCTTTAGCAATGTTGATGGTTTGACCTGTATGTCTCGAGTATCCCACAATAATCCCTAAACCAAGAGATAAGCTAAAAAACAACTGTCCAAAAACATCTCTCCATAAATTAGCATCGAACAATTTCGAAAAATCAGGTTTTAGATAGTAGGCCCACCCGTCCATGCCACCTGGTAATAAGCTAACGCTAACAGCAAAAACGGTCATCAATATGGCAAGAAGAGGCATAAAAACTGAACAAACCCTTTCAATGCCGTCTTTAACATTTTTGGCTAACACAAACCAAGTAGCAATGATCACAGCTAAGGTTGAAAAAACAATAGGCCAGGAAATAGCTCCAAATTCTCTTAAAGAAGGAGTCGTTTTTAAAAAGGTGTTTAGAAAAAAGTCCTTAGAATCCTCTGGTATTGTTCCCATTGCTGAAAAATAAGTATAAGCAACAGAGTATCCTGTCAAAACAATATAAAACCCCCCAATCGATAGACAAGCAAGTACGGCCAACCAACCTAATATTTTGCCCGTTTGTCCACAAACTTTCCCATAAGCAGAAACAATGGGTAATTTCAAACGATAACCAATCATGCCTTCAAGAATAAGAAAAGGCACGCCAAGCATCAACAATGCTAAGCAATAGGGGATCAAGAAGGCTCCTCCCCCATTCTTATATACCTGAGCACTAAAACTTAAAACATTAGCAAAACCTACAGCTGAGCCAATTAATGACCAAATAAAACCGGTCTGGCTTTTCCAGGTGGTATTCGAAGTACTTTCCGTCATATAAATCCTTAATGAGTGAGACTGATTAATCTAAAAACATATGCAGCTGGTAACAGCTAGAGTAAACGCGGATGCTTATAAGCTAAGAAGGGGCAGAAGGAGGAGAGAAGCAAGACATTGAATTGAAGGTTCTATCGAACAAAAGTTCGAGTAACTTTTACTTTTCAACATGAATAATCTCCTTTTAGAAAGAAATTATATCTATAATAAGCATTTTAGTCCAAATTATTCTATCAATAATCATTTTTAAAAACCAAAAGGCCTTTGTAGTCCTTAGTTTATTATAGGGTTTATGCGGCCGCCCTAACTGACATCCACATTCAATGGCTGTTCAATTGCAAATAAAATAGTACGGGAGGCTGAAGAAGCCCGCTCTGTTTGAGCAGCTCTAGAAAATGAGCTGCGTTTCTACTACTATTATTCGGGGGATTAAGGTCTGTATCAAGAACAAACATAATGATCGATACTTTATCAAGAAGATTTTAGAGGCTGTAGTGTATCAACTTATATTTTCTCCAAGGCATGAAACGTGTAAACAACTCAACTCAGCGTAAAGATACCTCACTAAGACAACCTCATGCGAGCAAATAAGGATACCGCTTAGAGAAATATACATTTTATCTTAGGAACACCGAGTTGGATTTTCAATCCGTCCCCGAACCATTAAGCACCTTTGACAGCACACCCCTTTTCGTGAATTGTCTTAGTTGAATTTAACTACATAGAAATGTTTTATTATGAAAAACTAATTTTCTCAGGCAATAATGAATCATTTAAATCCCGAAAGTTACACTTGGAGCAAAGCCTTGCTCTGGGGAAACTTTATTGATCATTGTAAAAAAATGAACAGGGGCAGTCTAGGAGATAGGATTGTACATGGACTTATCGCAACTACACAATTATTACCAATAATAGGGCAAATTTCTTCTATATCTGAAAAGTTAATCGTTGACCACTATTCAAGTCGAGCAGATTTGCAGAGAAGAAACGTGCCTAACAGAACTGGTTTAGAGGATCATTTACATACCCCTAGGCCTGCACCAATTGCCGAACTTGTTAGTGATTCAACCACTTCAGATGATGACGATGACGCGGGACAGTTACTTGAGAAGTTAGAGCGTTTACACCTCTCCCAAGAAATTCAGAATTTTTTTGATGATCTTCGTTCTGAAGATAGCAATAAATTTGTTCTTTTAGAACAAATTAAACAGCAAATACCTCATTGGCCAGAATATCTCCGCTATTTAGCTAAGCATCAAGCAAAAGACTTTAATCTCTTATTTAAAATTGCATTAGAAAGCATGATACCTGAGATTTATATGGATTTTACCCGAGTGCTCAATCAGGCAGACTTTGACGAGCATCTAGCATCACTTAACAATTGTCAAATCATCTTTAATAATCAAGTCCTTCCAGCTAATTCTACTGTGCTTCGTCACATTAGCCCATATTTTGAAAGCATGTTCTCTAGTGGATTGAGAGAAGCTCAAACTAATATCATTCACTTGCCTGGACAAGACTATGAGTTATTTGAAAAACTACTCCCCAAAGTAATAAATTTACATTTTTTCGATGAAAGTTTAGATCTTTCAGGCGATAATCTTGCCCAATATTTATATTTAGCAGAGGAATACCAATTCCCATTGGTTAGAAAGGCATCTGAGGAATGGATTTTAGCAAACTTTGAGAATATTGATAGAGATCCAGATTTTTTCAATCTAGCCGATCAATATCATTTGGAATCTATAAAATCAAAGATGGTACATAGGTTGATTCCATTATACCTAGAATCTCAATCTCAAAAAATGTTGTTAGAAGAATGGTTGCCTAAGACGAAATTTTTAGACTTGGGAACAGACTTATCGTCTAACATTAGTTCTGATCATCTTGAGTTCTTGTTAAAATTGTGTAATGAAGTAGAAACTTTAAAAATTACCATTTGCGATAAGCAAAGTATAAGTTTGCTAAAAACATTACCTAATCTCCGAAAACTTGAACTAACACTTGAGCAAGATATTGATGATGAGGTTATAGAAAAACTACAAGGGCTTCCAATTTCTTGGCTCAAAATTGCTAACTCCCCAAGAATAACAGATCAAGGGCTTGCACATTTAAAAGGTCTTCCTCTTCAATCGCTTACTTTATATAATATTTATAAGATTACGGATCAAGGGTTAGCTTATTTAAGAGATCTCCACTTAGAATCGCTTACTTTAGATAGGATTCATCATATTACGGATCAAGGGTTAGCTTATTTAAGAGATCTCCCCTTAGAATCGCTTACTTTAAAAGACATTGGACAAATCACAGATCAAGGGTTAGTTTATTTAAAAGGGCTTCCTCTTCAATCGCTTACTTTGGATGGCGTCAGAAGAATTACAAATCGGGGAATGGTCTATATAAAAGATCTTCCCTTAAAATCGCTTACATTAAACTATATTGAAGGAATCACGGATCAAGGGTTAGCTTATTTAAGAGATCTCCCTCTTAAATCATTCGCTTTAAGGGGGAATGATCAGATTACGGATCAAGGGTTAACTTATTTAAAAGGTCTCCCTCTTCAATCGCTTACTTTAGAAGTGATTGATCAGATTACAGATCAGGGGTTAGCTTATTTAAAAGGGCTTTCTATCGAGTCGCTTACTTTGGATGGAGTCCAAAGAATCACAGATCTGGGTTTAGCTTATTTAAAAGATCTTCCTCTTAAATCATTATCTCTAGTGTGGAATGATCAGATTACAGATCAGGGGTTAGCTCATTTAAAAGATCTTCTCTTAGAATCGCTTACTTTAAAAGACATTGGACAAATCACAGATTTGGGACTGGCTCAGCTAATAGGCCTTCCGTTGAAATCTTTTGTCTTAACATGGGACGATCGTTTACTTACAGCTCAAGGTATCGCTCATTTAAATAACCTATCTATTAAAAAACTTACTTTAATAGTTCCAGAAAGTGTTACAGATCAAGTTAGAGCCTCCTTAAGAGAAAATATGCCTAATATAAGGGTAAAATTTATCAGTTAGTCATTTTTTCAATTGACTTACGTTTTACCGCCAGTTAGCAAGGAATTAGGACAAAAGAACTATATTGAAAGATTAATTGTATACTCAGCAATGAGCTGGCACACTTTCATAAGCCCCTTTTATTTTCTATGAAGCTAACTAACCATCTTGGTTATTCAATCAAAGCCACAAGTGCCATCAGCGAAGATCAGCAGCAAACTTCTCTTTCAGAAGCTTGAGCCACATGAACAGCTACCACTGCAAGGTAGGTTTTAGATAATCTCCTTATATTGGTCATCGTATCCAACAATCCAAGCATTCAATATAACATTAAACCCCGTCGCCATCCCAAATGATAAAGTCCCAGCGGTGCTAGAATCATTATCCCAGGTTTTGGTAGACTGCCTCACGCGCTAGGACACACAATGAGTAACTGTATCTTGTTGTGATCATTCAACGTTAATCTGCCAAAATTTTCTTTTTGCATAAGAAAAAGAGAGAGTCCCTTTTCTACATATACATCTTATACCTATAAGAAATAGACACTCATCTTAGAGGAGAAACAGCGACAATTTTGATCTTTTCTAGGCGATCTAAACCTCTTACTCCAAAACATTTTTGCCCCATGCAGGGCAAGAAGAAGAGCCGCCGCTTCCCCTATCCCCCACTACCTGATAGTAATGGTCTTTCATCGAAGATTTTCCATATCGCTTTTTATAGTTTTTGTCTTGAATTTAAAAACAATCCATTAATTTTTAAAAATTGATTAATAAATCCTAAAGGTATGTAATAAAAGAATAGAAACAAGAGGTGTAAAGATGAGAACTTTAGACGTTATTGTGGCTATTCTCTTAATTATTGGTGGTTTAAACTGGGGGCTGGTTGGAGCTTTTAACTTTAACTTAGTTGAATTTTTATTTGGCCAGTTACCCATAATCGCTCGAACAATTTATGTTGTAGTTGGTTTAGCAGCCATATATAAAGCTGTGTTTTGGAAAGAGATAAAGACGCGATGGAAATAAGCTGAATGCATCTTGTCCTTTATGACGGCACTTGTAGATTATGTCATGGAGCTGTTCAATTTATTTTAAACCATGATAAAGAAAAAGTTTTTCAGTTTGCTCCTCTCCAGGGAGAAACGGCAATCAGCCTACTCAAGGATTGGAGAAATAAATACCCAGAAGCGGATACCATTGTCTTAATAGAAAATTGGAAGCAGTCGGATCAAAAAAGGCTTTTTTTTGGGAAAGCGGCTTTAAGGATTCTGTGGCTATTAGGCGGCAAATGGTCGTTACTGGGTATTTTTTCCTTTCTCCCTTCATTTCTTTATGACTGGATTTATCGCTATATCGCAAGAAATCGCTTTGCCTGGTTTGGGCATCAAGAATGCCTCATTCCAAAGAAAAGTGATGAAAAGCGATTCTTATCTTAAGCTTATCCTTTTTCTCTGAATGATTTCTTTTATGAGGAATATTTCCTTAATCCGAGGAAAGTTTTTTTTTCATTAAATCCAATAACAATTATAATTGTTTAACGATCAGGGGACTTACCGAGTAAAATAATATTGAGGATCTATGAGAGTTAAATTAGGAAAGCATTTTAACAACCCTTTTAAACAGGACAATATCGAAATAAGACCTTGGCAAAAGGGCCTCTCTATCATAGCAGGAATCGTTTGCGGCGCTCTCTTTTTGATACCTGGGATTGTGGCCTTTTTTGCCGTTTCAGGTTATTTTAAAAATAAATTATTAACAAAGCTCGCTCCCCATAATCCCAGTGTCAAAGACATTCATGATACAGCTTTAACGACGCTAGGAATGCAGCAATCCCCCAAAGATCGTTTCCTTCATTTATGTAAGCTTCATAAGGTAGACAGTCTTATTTCGGAAGAAGAAAGCATTGAAGAAAGCTTAATGAAGTTAATTGCGGATCAGCCTGAAACCTACAAAAATCTTTTCACAGTTCAACTTAAACAAAATGATCATGAACTATTAAAAGAGTTTGTAAAAGTTTTACTCGATCATGCCTATAATAATAAAGCCTACGATCTCGTCGAACATCTAATCCAAATAACGCCTCCCAATGAGTTACAACTAATTCTAGAAGAGCTTGATACCTTCAAATTGGAATTCGGCGATAAAATTATCTATTCCCATAGAGCTTTACTAGAGTTATATGATAACAACTATTTTAAAAGTTTATTTAGCTCATCTTTTAAAGAATCTGGAGAAGATTCTCTTAGCTTGCCCTCAGGTGAATATTCGATCTTCTCGGAAATTTATGCCGCAAGTCTTGGCCATAACAGCTTAACTATTTCTGTAGATAACTGTAGAGACTATCTTGAGCTTGTTTGTAAATACGATTTTAAAACGGTTCAAGCCTCTATAGAAGAATGGCTGATCTCTAATTTTGATCAATGGCAACCTAAAAATGAAGTCTATCTTCTTATTCAAGATTTTAACCTAGCGTTTACAGCTAATCATTTAGCTAACAAGTTTTTTAACAAAGAACTCCATCTTAGTAGAGGCCCCGTTAACTTACTTTCCGCTAGTTCTCAAGCTCAAGAAATAGAAGAGTTTATTGATTTTCTATTAAGGAGTGTGAAGACCTTAAAAATAGAGAGAGAACTCAGCAAAGATCAGGTTAGCGAAATTCTCCCTTACTTACAAAAATGTAAAAACCTTAAAGAGCTTGAACTCATCACAGACTCCAGTAAATTGTTAAGCTGTTTAGAAGAATTAAATTCCTTAGAGATCGTCAAGTTAAAAATTCCTAAAGCGACGAATGAAATTTGCAAAAAAATAACAAGCCTACCTATTCAAGAATTAGATTTAAGTGATTCACCTATCACAGATGAAGCAATGAAATCTATAGCTTCTCTACCTCTAACTAAGCTTAACTTATCGCGCACCACGATCTCCGCTCAAGGAATGAGTGAATTAGTAGGGCAACAAATAGAAGAGATCTACCTTGCAGGTTGTGCTTGTATCACAGGTAAAGCCCTTGATCACCTTGCAAGCATGCCCATCCAAAAAATAGACCTATCAAACACTAACATTACGAATAAAGACCTTGAGAGACTGAAAGAGCTATCTCTTCGTGAAATCTACCTTGATAATTGCCGCTCTATTACTGATCAAGGTTTGAGTTTGATAAGTCATATGCCTATTCAAAAAATAGGATTGTCTTACACTCAAATTACAGACGCCGCTATCGACGACTTCTTTCTTTTTGCTGATAATAAAACCATCCAAGAAATTAATCTAGAAGGAACTAAAATAACCAACCTGACCTTATCAAAACTAGTTGGACAACCAATTAAAAAAATCAAAATAGGACGAACTTTGGTCAATGCTGATGGATTTGTCCATCTTAAGCAAATGCCCTTAGAAGAAATCAGCTTACACGGTCTAAAGTCTATATCCAAAAGATTAAACCCTTTAAAAGATTTGCAATTGCGTGTCATTGATTTCTCTGCAACAGATGTTAAAAATGATGATCTAAAACTATTCGAAAAAATGTCTGTTTTGGAATGGAATCTTTCATCAACCAACATTTCCTATAAGGGACTAAAGCTTATTAACCCACAGGTTCAAGTCTTAAATTGCAGCAATACAAAACTATCCAATTGGGATTTTAACTGCCTTAAGGCTTTAAAAAAATGTAACTACCTTCACTCCTTAGATCTAACCGATACAGGAATCTCCCATTCTGATTTGAATGCCTTGATTGATAAACCCTTACAGCATCTGTACATAGGCCATAATCATCATATCCGAGATATCCAAATGCTTAAAGATTTGAAGCTCAAAACTCTTGATATAAGTTATACGAAGGTTGAATCGCTGGAATTTAGTACCGGAATGCCTCTTGAAACTTTAAATTTAATGGGGTTAGAGAGCATTGATGATCAACGATTACAATTGATTGAGACTTTACCTATCAGTAATCTTACCATTGCGTTTACATCTGTTACCCAAAATTGCTTATCTACTCTATTAAAACTTCCTTTAAGAAATTTAGTTGTCAGGGCTAGAACAAACATTACCAATGATTACTTTAGAAAACCAAAAAGAATAAATATTACGCATTTCTAGTAAAATTTAAAAAACTTGATGTGACAAGATAAACTGTAAGTCTTTAAACTTCTTCAGCGCATGGGAAGATGCCATGTTTCAAGGAATTTCTAGATGGTTGTTTGTATGATAATGCTGCAATGAGTCTCTCGTATGGAATTGTTTTGATAAAAATTTATTTAAAATTCTGAGCATTGGCAGCTTGAATTGTATAGAAAAGATTAATGACATATTAAACGAAAAAATTAGATAGTAAACAAACAACCTCTTTTGGAGGAAAGCTAATGACAAGCATATATCTAATATTAGCCATTCAGGAATCCCCCAACTCCCATCGTCTCTTTCAGACCAAGAAAGCTTACTGACTAAAGCTAAAAGGTGCCCTATTTCCCGCAAGTACCAACGGTGACAGCAAAGCAATCTATTACCACTAAGGCGCATTTTCAAAGGATGGCTTCCAGCCAACATCTTCTGTAAAAAAATACTTTTTACATCTATCTCTCAAGACGATTGGCTTCTGATCGCATGCTTTCCCTTCCGCCTTTCTAATTCATGTTGTTCGCAATATTCAGAAGAAGGCAAAAGTTCCGCAATTGGCAGAGGCAATGTTTGCTTAATACAATTAATCTCACTGGCAGACACGTGATTTGCGATCACTTGAAAAACAGATCGCACAATCCCTTCCACATCATCCTGTGCCAATGCTGTATTATTAAAATGGGCGGCCACAAAATCTAAAAACTCTTGAGATGTCTTAACTTTAACGGGAGTTATTGCCGGCTTCCAACCTTCATAATAAAATCCTCTCACTAGCATTGGGAGTTGTGCACTTAATTTTGCCGACATTTCTACTGGTAGCCGGTCTCTCAGAGCGTGCAATGTCCCTTTTAAGGCTAGATAGGCTTTTTCTTCATTATCCCAACCCAGTTGTTTCATTAAATCTTTTAACCAGTCGTGGGTTTTTTGCAATGTTGTATCAAATACACTTACTGACATATTCCCCTCCTAGGTTATATTATTATTAATCTCGTAATGAGACTTAATCGTAGTTAATGGAATTATTAAATTGAGATTAAACAATTACAATTGATTGATCATCGTCTGAAGTCTATTGATTTTTGGAATTTCTAAACTGACTGCAACTTTCTTTGTAATTAATATCAAAAGATAAGAATGGTTCTTTATTTCAGAATAGGAAATTTTAAATTATCTAGCAATAAGCCCCTCTTATAATTAATAATTTTTTGATGAAAATGAAAATAAATCATCTGAAAGATGATAAGGTTCTAAGGTCTTCATTAAAGGAATAAACATTGAGGAATATTATTCCGCCAATAGTTCCCTTAACTATAAGGGCCTTCGGTTTTTACTCCTGTGAATTTATCCCAAGCAATGCAATATTCTTTTGATTCTGGACCAAGGTAAGAAACAAATAGACTGAGATCAAGGCTAGAGGGACCTCAGGACAATGCTCAAACAAAGTAATTCACCCAATCCCCTGCTTTTTTTTCCTTGTTATCATCCTCCTCAACGAAGCGAAAATCCGGATAATGTTTGCAGGATTAATTCAAGGCAATCTTCTTCCTCACACTGCTTCCTACGATTCATTATAGAACGAAAGGCAGGATAATGCTCTTGCATTAAGTCTAGGCAAATTTTCTTTTGTTATTTTCATTTAGTTATTCTATTCTTTTGCCTAATAGTAACACGAAATAGTTAGATGATTAAGAAAGAAGTTCGACCACCTTGGATTGCCTATCCAGAAGTTCCCCCTGGTGATATTTTTTGGCGGTTTGGTGGAGAGGCTTATATGCATACTGTCTTTATGGATTATTGGTCCTCTTTACAGAATGAAGAAAAGTTAAACTATTTGAAGCGCTGGAATGCTCCCCAGGAATGGAATAATTTTTTAAACCAAGATATCGATCCCGAACTTAAAGACTTTCTAGATCAGCTGGATGTCGAGCATTGATTGCTCTTTTGATAGAACGTTACGCCGTAATCACCGACTTCCTCATCCTTAATGGCTACTACCGTAAAATCAACCTCAGGAAAATCGATCTTTAATTTGGCTTGCCAAATGCGTTGCAAAATATCCGTCAAAGCAGCTGCCTTTACATCTCTATTTTCATCATCCTGAAAATAGGAGTCTACTAAAAGCATATTCATCCAAAATTCCACATTTTCTGAAGTCTCTTTTACATCCTTATATTTATTTTCCGTATAATTTTCTTTTATAAAAATGAAAGAGTCATGAGAAACAAGCGTAGGCCAAAACAACTCTGAAAAAGCAAAAAAAATATCTGTTGAATTGCCATTGATACGTAATGTATGAAAAATATAATCATACAGGGAAAAATCTGTATTCAGACTCTCCCATTCGGAAAAATCACTTAAGAAGGTTTTATCCATGTAACAACTCCCTAGCTATAATGTAGCCTTCCATTCCAACGGATGCATCCAGATAGAATAGGGACCTTTCGTTAGTTTCAATCAAACTTCGATATTCTACTGGAATTTCAAGCTCAGCCTTTAACCGTTCAGGCAAAGTTTCTTGATTAAACGTTAAAAGATCAAACAAAATATTCTGCTCTTCAAAAGCGCTTAAATCCCACCCCTCAACATCTTTAAATTGCAAAGTGCTTTTGCTCGTTAACTCAGATTCAATTGCCAAGTTTAGGCTTTTCTCCTGCCTATCATATGAGATGCCAATAATGGCAAGATCATGATATGAATTTTTCATTACTTGATCCTCCACACCCACGATTTATTTAGATCACAGGCATCATACCGGATCCTGTTTTCAATAGCTAATATTCCAATCCTTGCTTTATCCTTCTTTTTATAGCTATGATTAAATTTTAACCTTGGTAGGTAAAATGGCTAAATTAATCATTATCGGTGGAGGTTTTGCAGGAGTAAACGCAGCTCAAGCTTTAAGAAAAGCTCCTATTGATATTCTATTATTGGATCGAACGAACCATCACGTCTTTCAACCGCTTCTTTACCAAGTGGCTACAGCAGCCCTTTCCATCGGAAATATCACTTCTCCTTTAAGAGAAATCTTCGAGAGGCAAAGTAATGTGACAGTTTTGATGGAAAATGTCACCCATATTCATCGAGATAAAAAACTTGTAGAAACCTCGGAAGGCAAACTGTTCTCCTATGATTATCTTATCGTTGCACCGGGGGCGAGGCATTCCTATTTTGGCCATGCGGAGTGGGAACAATATGCCTTAGGATTGAAAACCGTTGTGGATGCCTCAAATATCCGCGAACGCATTTTAATGGCATTTGAAATCGCTGAACGTACAAAGGATCCAGAGACTGCTAAAAGATATTTAAATTTTGCCATTATCGGAGGAGGACCAACCGGAGTAGAAATGGCAGGATCTATTGCTGAATTCGCCCATCGCACTCTTGTCAAAAATTTTCGACATATTAATCCTGCCAATTCAAAAATCTATCTCATCGAAGGAGAAGAGCAGCTCTTGCCAAGCTACCCTAAGCATTTAGCGGATATCGCTTTGAAAGACCTAGAACAGCTCGGTGTAACCGTCATTTTAAAAAAACATGTAACCAATGTCACGAAAGAGGGAATCTACCTTGGAGAAGAACTCTTAAACATACCGACGATTATTTGGGCGGCTGGCAACCAGGCTTCTCCTCTTCTTAAAACACTTGATACACCTTTAGACAAGCAAGGACGGGCCATTGTCAATCCCGATTTATCTATCCCTAGTGACCCTAATGTTTTTGTTGTAGGAGATGCAGCTGCTTGCCAAGATGAGAATGGTCATATGCTTCCAGCAATCGCTCCTGTTGCCATCCAACAAGCTCGCTTCGTCGCTAAAATCATAAAAAATCAAATTGAGCCTGAAAAGCGACAAGCCTTTCGCTATTTTGATAAAGGCATGATTGCCACTATTGGCAGAGGAAGGGCTGTGGCCTTATTGCGGAAACTTCAATTTTCAGGCTTTATCGCATGGCTCATTTGGGGTTTTGTCCATATTCTTTATTTGATTAGCTTTAAGAATCGAGTCTTAGTGATGACACAATGGGCATTTTGGTATTTTACCGAAAACCGACCCGACAGAATTATCAATCACCCGATTAAATAAGAAGAGCCACAGCTTTAACTTTTCTCTCTCCCAATGGCAATGTTGTGCCATTGCTTTTCCTATAAGCTTGATCATATTCATTCAGTTCCACCTGGCTTCCACCAGTCATCATACCGAAGAGGGCATCATCGGGGTAATTTTTTAAGACTTAACAAGTTATTTTTACATAATTATAGAGTTGGACTATCTTATACTTGTGAATATATCCTGCTTTTTTTAAGCCGTTTAAAACGTCGGGCAGAATAGACATAAAACAAACTTCATCTGGCTGAAAGGATAGGTAATGAAAGTTTCGCCCCCAAATTTGCTTAGCCTTCTCAAAAATTTCATCGCAAGTATTAATTTTTACAGCTGTTGTTCTGCCGACCTGAAGTGAAAAATTTTCAGATTGAGATAAATTTTTATTAATACTTTCAACGATAAATTTTGCAAGCTTCTGCTTTTTCTTATTTTCATATAGCATTGGAAAATTTGAATTAATGAGCTGAGAAGGCGATGAAATGGCATTTTGCTTCGCAAACTCTAAGTAGCTTTCTTTTTTCTCTTCTTTTTTCTCAGCTCTCACTTTAATATCGGCCACTTTCAGTTCAAGTTCATGAAATTCATCTTGACTAAGATGCGGTTTGGCAACTTCCAAGAAATAGTCAATGTGCTTTAAAGGGATATAGTTAAAGAGGCCATCGTTTTTTCCTGCTCCTCCTTTAGTCAAACCTCCAATCGCGTTATTTTCATCAAGATCTATTAAAGCCACCCTACCATCTGTGGTTAAGGGAATATTGTCATATTTAACATCTCTAAAATGAGAAATACAAATAAACTGGATAAGTTGATCGAATAGCGTTTTTATATAGCCATCCATTTCCTCATCCGACCAACAACATTGATAGACCCCTTCTTGCCCCTGGTAGTTTCCAGCAAGAAGGCTCGCTTTTTCTTGCATCACAAAATAGTTATCATTGATGTTTATTACCTGAGCTTCTGGCACATGAAGGAGATACAGGTTATGATCTATAGCCGTTTGACGTGCTCTATTCGCCACTTCCACATACCTTTTTGCACTTTCAAAGTCATCCTGAGGCTTAAATACAAATCCAGGGACATTATCCAGAAAAAAGACAAGGTTACCTCCGCCCATTATCACTTTTGCTCCTTGAACGGACGGATGATATTTATGATTATTTGTGTGAATTAGGGAATCTTCTTGTTCTTTCGTAAGGGAAAAGTCAAGACTGGGAAGTAGGATTGAGGCCTGATGGAAAGTAGTCAAAGCTTGGTCTTTAAATTTTTGAATGATCTGAGCCCTGTCTTGCAGATCTTTATCTAAAGGAGGCAATACTATCTGCTCAGTTGCAGCCCTTTTGATGGGCTTTAAAGAAACTGTTTGATCTTGATTTGAGTTGATAAAAAACTGATGCCGGCTTCGCGCAATTAACTTCCCCACACACATGATCAGCGGAACAAGTCCAGTCATATAACTAACCACTTTCAAAATGTTTAGGGGGATATTTACCTTAGTGTCATGCCTTTCTACACGGTATCCCTGCCTACCATTCGAAGAACATTGCTCGATCACTTGATACTTTCTTCCAGAAAGACAAAAATAATCATCAAAAGCAACCACAGAGGAGAATTTTTTTAGACCATTATTACTAATCGGTGCTGTAAAGCCTAAAACTTGCATCGAAAACTCACATTATTTTTTTATTCAAAAATTTACAAAGAGGTTTTAATAAAGGTTGAGGTTTTTAATATCATTTTGCTTAAAAACCGGCAATTAAAGTCGATCAAAAAATTCTTCTGCCCTTTTCATAATCCCTATAACATCTAAAACCTTAAAACCTACATTACCAAGAAAGCCTAGATCTAAATTGTTCTTACGACAAGTTTCCTTAAGCCAAGGCGAAATTAAAAGATCTTGATAGAGTTCTTCTTCACTTTTTTCGGGCTCTTTCCTGCCTTTATTATTCATCCTAAGGCTGATGGCAAAAACAACGTTTGCACCTGAAGAAGCCTGATCCGAAGGATAGATGATGTATCTTTGTCTTTATTTTTAATAAGGCGACGTATTTGCCTTACCGCGCACTGGCGATCGGAACAACCAAAAATGGATTTGGCTACTTGCAAGATTCGATAACATACCGTCACAAAAATAGTACCAGATTGATACTTTGAATATCCTGCAATATAACGGTATAGATGTTTATCTAATTTTTTATATGGCCGGTCGTCCGCCTGAGCTTCTGCCCAGTATTGTCGGTTAATCTGACTTAAATTTGTTTCTATTAACATAAAGGGGACCTTAATCGATTTAAAGTCCTGCCATAATCATTTAGAAAATAATTAATATTCAAGAAAAATAAATTAAATATATTAGAATCAGTTCCTTATAAAGCAGCCTTGAAGGATTGAAAATTTCAACATCCACCCCCTTTTTAAAGAGAGGTAAGTCTAGCAACGGATCTTTCTCAAAAACTTCCATTCGATTTTGATGTTGACGCCAGAAACGCAAAATGGTACTAAAAATTAAAAAAATGGCTTTTCTCTTATGAAAGCAGCTCTCTCTACAATGCGAAACATCTAATCAAGAATACATGGACAAGACGGCCACCTCTATTCAAAGAATTAGTAGAAGGGCTGGCTACATACATAAAGGGGGATAAGCAGAACATGTTCACATTCTTATTGCTAATGGTAACTTTAAGAAAATTTCAGAAGATTTTAAAGGCCAAGAATCCTTTTTTTAACAAATACATACGAAATGAGATGACACATGACTAAAAGCGCTTTTTTCGCTAGGGAATAAGGAAAAATGCTAAAGCCATAAATCTATCCTAGCAGATTAACAATCTATTCTTACATAGTCATAGCTTCGGTCAAGCTTATACTTGTAAATATACCCAGCCTCTTTTAAACCATCTAACACTTCAGATAGAATGGAGACAAAAGAAACGCCTCCCTGAAGAGAGAGATAGGGAAGCTTTGGCCCCCAAATTGATAGAACTTTTTCATTAAGTTTATCTAAAATACTGATCCCTAAGGCGGTGATCCTACCTATTCGAATTGAAAAATTTTTGGATTGAGACAAATGACTATTGATGCTTTCGACAACAAATTTAGCGAACTCTTGCCTTTTCTCATCCTTAAAAAGGATAGGCAGATCCGGATTAAGCAGCTGCGATGAAATAGTAATTGAATTTTTCTTCGCAAAATCAAGGTAGCCTTCTTCTTTCTTTGCCTTCTTTTCAGCTCTTGACCTGATAACAGCCATTTTCAGCTCAAGTTGTTGATAAAATCCTTTGGCAAGTTGCGCTTTAGCTATTGTCATGAAATGATCAATGTACTTAATAGGGATATAGTTAAAAAGGCCATCATGTTTTCCTGCGCATCCCCTAGTCAATCCTTCAATAGCATTATCCCTATCAAGATCAAATAAAGCCACCCTACCATCCTTAGTTAAGGGAATATTGTCATACTTAACATCCCTAAAATGAAAAATACAAATGAACTGGAGGAGCTGAGAGAATAGCTCTTTCATATAGTCTTCCATCCGTTCATCTTCCCAATAGCATTGATAAATCCCTTTTTGTTCGTAGTAATTGTCAGAAATAAGTTCCACTTTCTCCTGCGTTACAAAATAGCTACCATTTATTTCTATCACCTTGGACTCTGGAACATGGAGGAGGTAAAAATTGTTATCGACAACTATTTGACGCGCCCTTTCTGCTATTTTAACATACTCTTCTGCTTTTTTCCGATCACCCATAGGTTTAAAAACAAATCCAGGAAGACTATCTAGGAAGAGTACATAATTAACTCCTCCCCTTACCACACTTACCCTTTGAAGGGAATGCTGATTGCCATGCCTATTTTTGATCGCTTCCTCCAAACAATCTTCCTGTTCTGGAGTAAGAGAACAACTTAGCTGTGGAAAAGTTAAAGGGGTAGCCTGCTTGAAAGTGTCAAGAGCTTGGCGTTTAAGCTCTTGGATGTATTGATCCCTATTCTGAACGTCCAGGTCTAAGGGAGCCAATACTTTTTGCCTTTCTTGCTCATCAATAAAAAAGTGAGATAAACTACGCCCAATTGATTTACCAATACTCATGATCAGAGGGACAATCTCTGTCATGTAGCTAGTCATGCTAAAAGAGGCATTTGGCTCAACGTCACTTCTTTCCGCATCATGTTTACTATTAACATTGTGATGTTCAATCGCACGATATTGTCTTCCTGAAAGACAGGAATGAT
The DNA here is from genome assembly GCA_000829755.1 of Parachlamydiaceae bacterium HS-T3. GTDB lineage: Bacteria > Chlamydiota > Chlamydiia > Chlamydiales > Parachlamydiaceae > HS-T3. The sequence goes on along the minus strand of BBPT01000016.1, from coordinate 27,951 downwards.
CGTCAAATGCTGCAACAGCTAAATCTAAGCCATTGTTACTAATAGGTGCTGTAAATCCTAAGGCTTGCATCAAATCTGCTCCTTAATTTTGATTTTTTTATAATCAAAACTTATAAAGATTTGATAAAAAGGTTGATAGATCCTAATTAACTTTAATTAGGATTGGCAATTAAAGTCGATCCAAAATTTGCTCTGCCCTTTTCATAAACCTTATCGCACCTAAAAACTTAAAACCCACATGACCGAGATGGCCTAGCTCTAAATTGTTCTTACGGCAGGTTTTCTTAAGCCAGGGTGAAATTAAAAGATCTTGATAGAGCTGCTCTTCACTTTTTTTAGGCTCTTTCCTGCCTTTATGATTCATCCTAAGGCTGATGGCAAGAACAACGTTGGCACCTGAAGAGGCCTGATCCGAAGGATAGATGATGTATCTTGGATCATTATTTTTAATAAGGCGGCGTATTTGCCTTGCCGCGCACTGGCGATCGGAACAACCAAAAATGGATTTGGCTACTTGCAAGATTCGATAGCAAACCGTCACAAAAATAGTGCCAGATTGATACTTTGAATATCCTGCAATATAACGGTATAGATGCTTATCTAATTTTTTATATGGCCAGTCATCTTCCTGAGCTTTTGCCCAGTGTTGTCGGTTAATCTGACTTAAATTTGCTTCTATTAACATAAAGTGACTTTAATGAGTTTTAATGTCCCTGCCATCATAATTTAGAAAATAATTAACATCAAAAATATATTAGAATCAATTTCTTATAAAGTAGCTCTTGATGGATTGAAAATCTCAACATCCACCCCTCTTGAGTAAATGATGTGGGATGGAGGATCTTGTGGTGGCATTAGATGATCCCATACAAAAAGATTTGTATCTCCTTGTACTAATTCAACCTGATTTAATGGATAAGGCTGATGGTGAATTAGGCCTCGATATAGCTTACCTTTGGACTCCGTAAACAGAGCATATCTTTCAACTAAAAAAAATTCTAAAGATAAAGGCTTTGCTGCAAAAGCCTGTTGATCGATTGGCCTATAGATGTACTCGGCTGTTTCTTGTTGCCTTTTTAAGCTAAATTGAACCGTTCCCGCCTGTTTTACGCCAACAATGGAAGAATGAAAATAGGCAAGAGAGAAATAGATTCGAGCGCCAAGAGTGGCTAACAAGCTATTAATATCGAGCGAATAAAAATAAACTCCTGGTGTTCCATTTGCATCGTAAACATACGTACGTAGATTAATTTCATTAAAATCTTTTAAAAATGGAATGCCGGGCAAATACCCTATTCGTAGATCTTTAAGAAAAAAGGGGACGATACCAATATAGGCCATATCATTAAACGTATCCACAAATAACCCCTCTGGCAGAGTTTTTTGTACATATTCCTTTGAAAAAGCCCAATGAACAAATAGTAGATCTCTCCACGATTGTCTCATGATGGTTATTTGATTTGGGCGAGATCTTATCCTTAACCTTTGATCATCAGTTGGTCTCATCATCTTCTTCCCCTGCTAACATCCTGGCTTAATAAATTTTGCAACAATCTAGCATCTTGGATAGCAAAACCTTTTTCATCGTTATCGAAATAACAATAGATACTTTTGCTTTTTTCCCATTGTTTAATTTTTTTTTGCCATTTCTTTAAATTAGCTAGTCCATAACTGCCTTGATAAGCTTTTTTAGGTCCATGTAAGCGAATATAAGAAAAATTTGCCGTCATTACCTCTGGTGATAATGTGCCATTCAAATCAGTAATGCATAACGCAATGTTTTTATCTGCCAAAAGGGTATAAATACCCTCAGTAAACCAACTATCATGTCTAAATTCAAACACATACTGTCTTTGCATTGGAAGATAGCTCAAAAAAGCCTGTAAACGATCTTGGTCCATTTTAAGTGAGGGAGGCAACTGAAAAAGAATAGGGCCCAGCTTTTCTTCTAATAAAGAAACTCTTTTTAAAAATGCCTCTAAATTTTCTTTGCAATCTTTTAATCTTTTAAAATGAGTAATGTATCGGCTTGCTTTAACGGCGAACAAAAAGGTATTAGGAACTTGCTGTGACCAATTAATAACTGATTTTTCTAAGGGAAGATGATAAAAAGTTGTGTTAATTTCTACTGTAGAAAATGTTTGCGCATAGTAATTTAACCATTTGGACGTAGGCAACTTGTCTGGAAAAAAATTTTCCTTCCAATGTCGATAAGACCAACCCGATGTCCCTATATAATGATTCATTTCAATACTCTTTTATCTTTTGATAATAAGAAAAATGGTGACTTTTGATGCGCTTGAACTCTGGCATGTTTGTGTCTTTAATCAAAAAAATAGTATGTGCTGTCCTGATCCGCTCACAGCATCCCTGTTTGGAGTATTCTGCAGTAAGAAAACCATTAAAAAAGTAATGATGATTATCACTGTATTAAGAATGCATCACTAAAATGAAAAACAAAGATTACTTATCAGGGCAGTCCAGCTGCTGCCCTGATAAAGAAAGATTAACCTTCGTCATACCTTCTTCCGCGACCTCGACCTCGTGCAAGCCCACCTCTTCTGCCTGCCTCTTGTCTACTCATTGGTTCTTCGTCTTCTTCTTCTTCTTCTTCTTCATATTCCATCTCAGGACCTTCATCTCCTTCCTCTTCATGCCAGCGTGCGCGTCCACCACGTCTCCCTATTTCATGGTAAAATTCAGGACCATACTCCTCGGAGACTCGCTGTCCTCCACGGCGCCCGATATCGCGATAAAACTCGGGACCATATTCTTCTGCGACTCTTTCGCCGCCTCGGCGGCCTATATCTCGATAAAATTCAGGTCCATACTCACGAGCAACTTTTTCTCCACCCCGGCGGCCAATTTCCCGATAAAACTCAGGACCATACTCCTCTGCGACTCTTTCGCCACCTCGGCGACCTATATCTCGATAAAACTCAGGTCCATACTCACGAGCAACTTTTTCTCCGCCCCGGCGGCCAATTTCTCGATAAAACTCAGGACCATACTCCTCTGCGACTCTTTCCCCACCTCGGCGACCTATATCTCGATAAAACTCAGGTCCATACTCACGAGCAACTGTTTCTCCACCTTTTCTACCGATTTCTTGGAAAAAAGCTCTTGAACGAGTTGTAGCTGCACCACGAGATGAAGCTTGGCCTCTTTTTGAAGAGGTCGATCTGCCTCTTTGAGTGGTACCTCTCTGTCTTGATCTTGTTGCCATATTTTCCTCCTTAAATTAATTAGAAGAAACCATAGAACATAGTAAGAGTGTTAAATGAAGGAACCTCATTTTTTGTGAATATTATTCCCCCATACCTTCATTTATAAAACCACTAATTATTAAAGTCAAAAAACCAAAAAAGTAATTTTTTAAATCAAATTTAAGTGCTTGCAAGCGATTGAAACTTATGCTAGGTTACCTTTCTACTATTATTTGTACTAAAGGAAACGAAAATATGTTAAAATACGCTTTATCTTTTCTCTTTTTCTTATTTCCCCTACTTATTAATGGTCAAATCATAGAAACGAATTCTATTTTGGATGCGATTTCCCATATAGATCAGCAAACATGGTTCTTGGTAAATTTGGACAATACACTGTTTGAATCCAAGCAGGCATTAGGACACGCTCACTGGTTTTATGATGAAGTAGATAAAAGAATCAACCAAGGAATGACAAGAGAATCGGCCGTCGCAAATGCTTATTCTGATTGGATGCGAGCACAAGCTCTCTGCCAGGTGAAGCCCTTGGAAGAAAATTTTGTGAGTGAACTGGTTAAACTGCAAGAAAAAGGCGTGGTGATCATGGGATTAACCCATCGTCAGCCCTGTGCAGCAAAATCAACGTTCAAGCAGATTCAGTCCTTAGAATTTAGTTTTTCTAGGACGGCTCCTAGTAAGGATACCTTTATAGTGGCCGCCTCTGCACCAACTTTATACAAGCAGGGAATTTTATTTGCCGGTGATTATAACCAAGAAGGAGACGTTCTTTTGTCATTTTTTTCCGCAATTTCTTCAATACCAAAAAAAATCGTATTTATCGATGATAGACGAAAAAACGTAGAAGACCTCGAAAGATATTTAGCCTCCTTACCCATTGATTATGTAGGTGTCCACTATATAGCAATTGAACATAGTAATACTTATTCTAAAGAAATTGCTGATCTACAACATCATTTCTTAAATCATATTTTAAGTAATGAAGCTGCTCGTTTATTAATCGAAAATGGCTTTTTCCCTGAGTAGCTTGATAGAGAATCAAGGTAGCGAGCACCTATCACTACTAAGCTCAACACTTAATATCTGCATAAGATGACTGAGGTTTTCTTTAAATTCATGTGTTCTTTTAAGATAATTTTCTCGGTTAATTTTACCTATTTCCCTACGTTCTTCTATGGATAAATTAAAGAATGAGCGTAGGGTTAATTCAAGCAAGCTTGCGTTAATATAGTAAGTGATTCCTAAATATTTTAAACCTGTCCTCTCATAAGGTACCAAGCAACGCGGGTCTGTAATAAATTCATTCATTGGAGGCCCGTTTGTTGTAATGACAACAGATCCCGTTGACATAGCCTCCATTAAGTAATGACCAAAACCTTCTGTTTCACTTAAGCATAAGTGCACACCGCAAACGTTTTGCAAGTATCTTAAATTGGGCTCGTCTAATCTTTCAGGAATCCAGTGAAAGTTTGCTGGGTATGGCCCTTTCAACGGCCAGTTTTGTTTAACAACAACTAACGAAGGAAATGTTGGTTGATGCAACCATACCCGAAGTAAAGGGGCTGTTCCCTTGTAACCTTGGCTTCCACCTAAATGGAAAAAGGTAGAAAAATCTTTCTCAATCTCAGGCAAATAGCAATCATAGCTTGTGAATCCTAGATAGTAGGTAGGCAAATTCAGCGCCTCAAAAATTCGCTCTACTTCCTTCGTGCGACATAGAATAAGATCCACTTTTTTAAGTAATTCGATATCTTGAAAATACCACTCAGGATTGGGAATAAAATAATTTGCTTTTGCATAAGCTAGCCAATTTGTGTCTATCACTTGAAAAAAAATATTTAAGTCGACTTGATCAGGATTTTCAGGAGTGGCATAAAGGTCTTTACAATGAACAGAGTGACCTTGCTCCTCTAGAATTTTACTAATAATTTTTTGATCAGCTTCTAGCCCCTCGCCGTTTCTCCAAGTAAACACATTAATGGTCAAGCCATCTAATTGCCATTGAACCATTAGAAAACAAAAGAAATAAAAAAATAGCTTCATTTAACTAACCGATAATCTTGATTGATCTGATTCTGTCTGGCTTAATCGCTCTTCCATCTCCTCTAATTGACGGCAAGCAGATTGAAAATCACGATTTTCGAAAGTCATATTTTCAAATAGCCACAAAGTGAATGGATTGATGAGATGGTCCAGCAAAGATTTTGCTGCCATTCTTATCGCCATATCTTCTTCTTTAATGACCCATTCCACCATTTGGTTGATTAATGCTCTAGAAATAGCTTTGCAATAACGAGACTTTCTTTCTTCCACAGGAGGGGTCAAAGGAGTTATTTTTTCACCAGTAAAACAAAACTCCACGTACTCACTTAATCTTTCATATTCATCGGGTGCCGTATATTTAAAACCTCCCGAACGATAAAGCACCTTCATCAAATTAAAAATCTTTTCCTCCAACTCTTTAGACGGCCTTTCTGATGCCGTTTTCAAGCATTGAACAAGTCTGGTGAAGTTGTCATCGCCAGCTTGTTGAATATCAACATACTGATTAGCAAAGGTATGAATTAATTTTGAAATGACAAAATTTCGAATGGCTTGATTGGATAATGCTGGTCGCAATTCAATTTGTAAATCTTGTGCAGAGATTTCTAAAAGATTCAAAGCTTGGCTAGACCTAAGCAAGTTTGTAATCCCCTCTACAGCATGCTCTTCTTTTGAATGAGAAAAAATAACTGACTGACTATTGGGTATTTCCCTGCTTTTTACTCGTTGATGTAAGGCCTTTACACCTTTATTAAAGAGCAAAGCCGTACCTCCGATCAAGGCTCCACCTGCAAATAAAGACATAATGCGGGCAACGTCTTTCTTTCTCCACTCCCCTTTTTTAGGCCAATAAAAATAGGGTTTTACAATGTTATCTATTTTATCCAGCGCACTCATATCACCGTCAAACGATCAAAAAACCTTCAGTATGCCAGATCAATGAAAAAAAGTGGAGGCAGCGATCATTCAGCAAGCCTTTTTTCGAGCAATTCTGCAGCCGTACGCATACACTGTGATTGAGTAGGAAATGGATGAATGGCACCTAGCAATGCTTGTAAGCCGTTTTCTGTATTCATAACTGCAGTGATCTCAGAAATCATTTCTCCAGCATGCTCTGCTACTAAAGTTGCACCTACGATCTTTCCTGTTTTTTTAGAAGCAACTAACTTAATAAATCCTTCTGTTTCTTCATCTAGGATCGCTCGGTCAACGGTATTTAATTCTACGAGAGCTGTCACGACCTCTCCCCATTTTTCCTTTGCTTCTTGCTCGTTAAGCCCAGCGTGAGCAATTTCAGGACTTGTATAAGTGCACCAAGGAATAGTCAGATCATCTTTTGTTTGTTGATTTCCTTTTAGCGCATTCTTTACGGCTATCCGAGCCAGCTCCTTAGAAACATGCGTGAATTTATACTGAGAAGTTACATCACCTGAACAATAGATATCTGGATTGCTGGTTTGCAAGTAGCCGTTTGTTGAAATGCCTTTTTTGATGTCATAAGCCACTTGAGCGTTTTCTAAGTCCATGTTGAGAGCAGGCTTTCTACCAACAGCGATTAAAATCTCATCCACCAAGTAGTTTTTTTCTCCAACATGCAGTTTTTTTTGTCGTCCTTCAAGTTCAATCCTATCCACATTGCTTTGTGTTAGAACTTTCACCCCCTCTTCTTGCATGATTTTTTGTAACCTCGAAGTAGCTAAAGGGTCATCCTTTGGAAGTAAATGCTCACCATGAGTAATTAAAATAACCTTTGATCCAAAACGTTGAAAAGCCTGAGCAAGCTCACATGCAATAGGCCCCCCTCCAATCACTCCAAAAGTAGAAGGCAACTGAGAAATAGTAAAAATATTTTGATTGGTAAAATAGGATAGGGCATCTAATCCAGGAATAGGTGGAATGATAGGTTGAGTCCCAGTAATGATGAGAGCTTTTTTATAACGAATCGTTAAGCCATTCACTTGAATTTCGTGTGTATTCGTAAATTTAGCTTCTCCTAAAAAAACATCCACGCCGAGCTTTTTAAAATGCTCTGCAGAATCATGGGGGGAGATAGTTGCTTGCAGGCGATAAACACGTTTCATGATTTTAGAAAAATCAATATGCCATTCAGATGAGAGATGAATGCCAAATTGGTGTGCTCTCTTGATTGTTTTTACTGCCCTTGAAGCATTCAGTAAAGCTTTAGAGGGGATACATCCATAGCTTAAGCATTCTCCGCCAAGATGCGCTTTTTCAATTAAGGCTACATTTACACCCATTGAGCTTGCAAAGGTTGCGGCCGTCATGCCACCAGGGCCACCTCCTATGATAGCAAGATCATAGACTTTATCCCTTTTTGGATTCTCCCAATTTGCAGGAAAAATATCATTTTTGAACTGCTCTCTAAAGCCTTTGCTCTCGTCATCTTGAACCATTGTTTTCTCCTCTATCAAAAGCTTCTTTTGGCAATTATGGAAAATTTTGTCAATTTTCGAATTTTATCGACATAATTTAAATTAATTTTTATAGAACTATTAAATCCACCCTCATCATTAGATGATGGCTAAAAATTTTAATTTGCGGATCGAAGAGAATCGCCTACCTAGGCATCTTTACATTCAAGGGAACAAAACCATGGGATACATCAACGTTGGTATAGAAAAAGATCAAGATATAAAAATCTATTATAAAGATTGGGGTAGTGGTCAGCCAATCGTGTTTAGTCATGGATGGCCTCTCACTGCTGATGCATGGGAAGACCAAATGCTTTTTCTAGCCTCAAAAGGCTATCGTTGCATTGCTCATGATCGCCGCGGCCATGGTAGATCAAGCCAACCATGGACAGGCCACGATATGGATACTTATGCGGATGATTTATTAAAATTAATTGAAGAGCTGGAGTTACAAAACGTTATTCATGTCGGTCACTCAACAGGCGGTGGCGAAGTTACTCGTTATATCGGAAGACATGGCACTAATCGCGTGGCTAAAGCTGTCCTCATCGGAGCTGTTCCCCCCTTGATGGTTAAAAACAACTCCAATCCTAATGGGTTACCTATAGAAGTATTTGATGACATTCGCAAAAATGTTTTACAGGATCGCTCACAGTTTTTTAAAGATCTCAGTAATCCTTTTTATGGCGCTAACCGTGAAGGGGCAAAGGTCTCCCAAGGTTTACGCGACTCTTTCTGGCTACAAGGGATGACTGGGGGTTTTAAGGCCATCTACGATTGCATAAAGGCGTTTTCAGAAACTGATTTTACCGAGGACTTGAAAAAATTTGATGTTCCTACACTTATTTTACACGGTGATGACGATCAAATCGTTCCTATTGCTGATTCTGCTTATCTATCTGCCAAATTGATTCCCAATGCTCAGCTAAAAGTCTATGAAGGGGCCCCGCATGGCATGTGTTCCACCCTGAAAGATCGAGTGAATGAAGACTTGCTTTCATTTATACAAAATGGTTAAAAACCAGCCTCTTAGCAATGCATATTATAACAGGCATGCATTAGCCAAGGGGCTGTTCACTATAACCTTTCGAACAAGCACTTATAGGTAAGTAGAGGGGTTCATGGTTATGACTAAAGAAGACAATAGGTCATCGATCAATCCTGGCGCTTGCAAAGTCCTATAGGCTAAATTATTAATAGAAACGATCTTACCATAGGTGAGCAATGCAGCAGCAGCAGCTGGCAAGGCAATCACTGCATCAGCAATTCTTGTCACGATGGCTGCTAATCCCATTAAAGCGCTTGTTAACCGTGAAATACAGTGACGTTGAAAGAAGTTGGAAGAATTGCGGCTTTTCAAGGATGCACTGGCTAATTTTGGCAAAACAAGTTCAGGTAAAAACCCACAGCCACTTGCACTAATTACGCTGTTATTTCGAAAAGAGGCATTTGGATTCACTGCTCGTAAAAGATGAACAAACGGATCTGTTAAAAGGTAATGCGACCTAGAAAGATAAGTATTTGTAAGTAAAGCGATTTTTCTATGAGTGCCGGCCGTGCATACTGCTGCAACCCCTATTCCTAGCCCAATCATTGAATCCAATGCATTAGTGACTAAGGTAATCGGCACTAAACCTAGATGTAACCCCCTTGAAACAACAAAGCGACGGAAACAATTGTTCGATCGACTTTCCTGAATTGCTTGTCCTCTAGTTTGCCTTATTAAAGGATAATTAGATATACAGCTTTGAGTCATAAACATCCCTCCTTTCTTCTCATGGCATCCTAATGCAATCAATTTTTGCAGGCAATAAAAAAAATAATTTTATAGTTTGCTTTTGCTGAGAATACCTAGTCATGATATAAAAAAATTTAAAATAAACTTGGAGATTAGCAATGAAACAAGAAACAATTTCTTCTAAACTAGCAACCCCTAATGATTTGCAAGAAGAAGGGCGATTAATCATTGCCGATCATATCAATCCTCTTGTTGCTGATGCGTTTGCTTTGTATGTGAAAACTAAGAATTTCCATTGGCATATGTCAGGAAAGCATTTTCGAGATTATCATTTATTATTAGATGAACAAAGCGATCAAATCTTTGCCATGATTGACCCGCTTGCTGAACGGGTTCGTAAATTGGGAGGGCTCACCATTAAATCGATTAGTCACATAGCTAGTCTACAAAATGTGCAAGACGATAATGAGGCCTACCTAGATCCTCACCAAATGTTAAGTCAATTAGCCAAAGACAATGAAGAGTACGCTGTGAGAATGCGAGCGGCCCATGCAGTTTGTGATAAATACAATGATGTAGCCACTGCCAGTCTCTTAGAAACTTTTATTGATGAAACCGAACGTCGCACATGGTTTTTGTTTGAAACCATTAGTTAAAAGCTATGAATGGTTAAAAGGCATAATTGCTACGCATTTACTTTTTTGTAATTGAATAGCTGTTATGCGAATGGCCTGTAGCTCTATTAGAGCTTCCGAAAAATTTTGATGTCTTCAAATTTTAACCATACCCTCCATTTACAAGAATAGTTTGGCTATTGACCCAATCGCCGTCCGGACCAACGAGGAAGGAAATGACCAAAGCGATATCTTGAGGTATCACCAACCGTTCTAAAGATGCGATTCCCTCCAATTTTGTGATCGCTTCTTTACCCTCAAAGAAGAGTTCGACGATTGCCTGGACAACCTCTTTTGACCCGAATTGCTACCAAAACCTGTTTAAGGCTAATTTGAACAAGCCATCTACTGCCTGAAGTTCCTCGCCAAGGGGACTACCCTTGTCTTCAAATCGATTCTACGCATCTGAATTAAGAATGGCCTATACGAAAAGTTTTAGTAGTAATTCAGGTCTTGGCTTTTTTCTTATTTCCCGAACAGTTAGCAATAACCCTTAATCACATCTTTAGCTAAACGAAGAGCAAAGGCTTTTCCAAGTAATTAGCGCTTTTTTTTTCATTTTTCATTTTGTTAAACACAAAAAATCATTTTAATTTTATAAATTTTAATATATAATAGCGTATATAATTTTATTTAACATTAAGGGTTTTAATGGCGACTACTACCCAAATTAAATGTTCACATGAAAATATAAAGTTAATCGCTAACTATGGGCATAAAGGAGCTTTACATTTTAGGATAATAAAAAAAATTAATAAAGATGGTCATCAAATTGAAACAATTAAATGCAGCTCTTTAATCCGTAGCATCTTCTATCGTTTTTCTAAAAATCATTCTTCCAAAATTAATAAGTTAATTCAAAGAGATATTCGAATCTTATCATCTCTTGATGAATCTTACTTTGTGGATATGAAAACACACGCAGTCACAGACCTTTTTTTATCCGTGCAAAAATACAATCAATCTCTACTGCGTCAAAAAGAGATTGGATCTGACTCAGTTTTTTCCAAGCTAGACCTTCCCTTAATTGCTCATCAACATATACCTGAAATTAATCCCCTTAAAGTAACGATTTCTAAAACAAAACCCTTTAATGAAGATATTAAAAAAAATTATGCCCCATACCTTCATCGAACAGGATTTTTAAAAAAAAGAACTTTATTCCGTTACGATGAGCAGGATGCACAAATTAATCATGGTGCAGAAGCAGGTCGTATTTTTATAAGCACTCAAAAAGAGAGGCTAAAGTGTGTTTTAGGACAACTTGTCAATCTCTCTTTGAAACCCTTTGGAGCTAAGCTTTCGGTCGGTCAAAAATATCAATACTTTAGACATAACGAACAACTTAATCCCAATAATATCTATGATACAGCAAGCCCCTTTACAACCCAACCTCAACCTTCTTCCTATTGGCTTGGGCATGCAACCTGTTTAATGAATATACCTCTGACATCAACAACAGATTCCACTAAAAAGGCTTCGATCCACGTGATTACCGACCCCATTGAAGGCGACTTAAATAAGTTTCTTTATCCAAGAAAAACTAAATTCGCTAAAAAAATGGAGGATTGCCCAGCTCCTCATATTTACCTTCTCTCCCACAATCATCTCGACCACTATAGCAAACCAACAATACGCAAACTTTTGTCACAGCAACCCGTAATGATTGTTCCTGAAGGGGATGGTCACCGCTATAAAAAACTTGGTTTTACAAATGTAATCGAACAAAACTGGTGGGATAAAACAAATTTACAGTTTGAACGAGATGGACATCAATTCAAAATGGCTATAACAGCTGTCCCTGCACATCATTGGGCTGGACAAGGTCCCTGTGGAGGCCATGAATCCGCATTTTTAGGTTATATCATCCAAGGAATGGAAGAAGGCGATCTTTACTTTGCTGGAGATACCGCCCGACTTTCACAGGCCCATATTGATATCCTAAAAGATCAATTTAATATTCGTTGGATGTTTGAACCAGGGGGACCTGACGAGGTGAGAAAGGAGATGGAAAGTACCCACCAAGCTTCCGTTGATGGATTATGGATGCATTTTAACCTAATGATTAGAAAAGTTCGTGAAAATCATTCGAATAAAAAGGATTTCTTAAAAGCATGCAAAAATCTTAAAACCATCTATATGCATACGAAAACATTTAAGCTTGGCAACTTGCATTTCGATGATACTGAAACAAGTGTTGAAAAAGTATTAGAAGCTTTAGAGCTAACTAAAACAAAAACTTCAAAAAAAATATTGAAGTCTTTAAGAGAAGCTCAAGCAAGTTTAAAAAGCTCCTCCGGGATAGCAATCATTTCCGAAAAGTTAGTCAACAGAGAAAGCTTAATCCAAAAGTTACAAGAGATGAAAGACTATGAAAGGCAAGTCTACGAGGAACTCTTACGCTTTACAGCTGAAATGAATACTTTTGAGGGCAACAAACGATTAACACCCCGCGAAGTTGCTAAACTCCTAAGAGAAACCGTTGTTATCCCCAAAATTGGCTCAAGAACAATGCTAACTATCTAGCAAGCTTTGAAGGTGATGAGCGTAATCCTGACGTGAAAGATTAATAATTTCTCGTGCTTCCGCTGCCCCATAAATATGGGTAATTTTCACCTTACTATTATTGCTACCGGGCGCATCTTTGTAGGTTAAGAAGTAATGGCGCAAGCGTTCAATCAAGCCATCTTGACATTCATTTAAATCGGTCATATGGCCATAAACATAGTCACCGATTAAAACAGCGATAATTTTATCATCCGCTTCGTCTCCATCTAAAAGACGAAAACCACCAATGGGGCGAGCGGCTAGCATGATATCGCCACGAGGAATGAATTTTTCAGTCAGTACGCAAATATCCAATGGATCGCCATCACCAACAATAGCCTCCTTGCCAATTTTTTTGGCACAGTAACCAGCTACCAAATCTCCTGAGTAAGTCTGTGGAATCAAACCATACAGCGTTGGACAAAGGCTGGAATATTTTTGAGGACGGTCTACTTTTAAAACGCCGGTTTCCTTATCTAATTCATATTTAACAGTATCTGTCGGCACTATCTCAATGTAACAATTAATAATATCAGGGGCCTCTTGCCCGATGGGAAAACCATGCCACGGATGAGAACGATAAAGCATATTATGATTAAGTTTGGGGGAATTCATATGACCTTTTTTTAATTTTGAGTAATATAGAATAACGGATGATGCAATTATTATAAAGATACTGATGTGTAAAACGCTGCATTTTACTTATTAACTTTAATTCTAACAACTAAGTAAGGGTGAGTCTTAGCATGTGCTAGCCTGTTACATTGGCCTAAAGTCACATAGAGATAGAGCATCTGGCCACCCTATCCCTTCGTCATGCATAAGCAATTCACTGAGTATCCGGTTTCCATTTAACAAAGGCCTGCTGTTTGTAGGCTCCAAAATAAAAATTGCCTTCACTATCGTTCGCTATTCCATCTGTAGCTGGTTGCCCACCTAAATTCTTAATGGAAGAAAGTGGATTCCCTGACATTTAGAACCACTCAGCAAAAAATAAAGTATGGATAAACTTCTTTAAGTTGATTTTAAAATATGTTTACTCCATTAAGGGACAGTGAAATAGATAAGGATCATATGGCAACTGTCGCTGAATATATTATTAATGTTTTGTCATCAATCGATGTTAAACGTATTTATGGAATCGCTGGAGATTCGTTAAATGCCTTTACGGATGCCATTCGAACTAAAGAGCATTTTAACTGGATTTCCATGAGGCATGAAGAAGCTGCAGCATTTGCAGCAGGCGCTGAAGCTCAAATTAGTCAATCTTTAGCCGTTTGCGCTGGCAGCTGTGGTCCTGGTAACTTGCACCTTATCAATGGCCTTTACGACTGTCACCGCAGTAATGCTCCTGTTCTTGCTATTGCTGCACAAATTCCAACCTCTGAGATAGGCAGTGATTATTTTCAAGAGACTCATCCGGAAAGAATTTTCTTGGAGTGCAGCCACTTTTGCGAAATTGTTTCTTCTCCCGAGCAAGTCCCTCGTCTCTTGTCAATAGCCATCCAAAAAGCGATCTCACTTAAGGGCGTGTCTATTTTAATTATTCCTGGAAACACAGCTTGGAAGAAAATACCGGAATCCCCCACCGAATTTTTCTTTCCTCAAACGCTACGTACAGCTCAGACTTCCTCTCATCTTGAAGATGTCGTCCAAGTGTTGAATAAATCCAAAAAAATTACCTTATTTGGAGGAATTGGGTGCCAGGGAGCGCATGATGAATTACTAGCTTTAGCCGATTGTCTAAAAGCCCCAATCGTCCATACTCTACGAGGGAAAGAATGTATCGAATACAATAATCCCTTCGATGTAGGCTTAACCGGATTACTAGGATTTTCCTCCGGGTATGAGGCTCTTATGAACTGCGACACCTTGCTTCTTTTGGGAACAGATTTCCCCTATCGTCAATTTTACCCAAATCATGCAACGATTATCCAGGTGGATCAAAAAGCAGAAAACATTGGTCGAAGAACAAATGTCGATTATGCCATTATTGGCGATGTTAAAATAACGATGGCGGAGCTTTTAAAAAAACTGACAAAAAAAGAAGACGATCGCTTCTTAAAAACATCATTAGCAAGCTATAAAAAAGCAAGGGAAAATTTAAATGACCTTGCCATCGAATCTCCTGAAGGAAGGCCTATTCACCCTCAGTTTTTAGCTAAGCTTATTAATGACCATGCCAAAGAGGACGCCATCTTCCTTTGTGATGTGGGTACTCCAACCATCTGGGCATCTCGCTATCTTACCATGAATGGGAAACGTAAGCTACTGGGATCATTTAAACATGGATCGATGGCTAATGCTCTTCCTCAAGCAATTGGAGCGCAACTTGAATGCCCTGATAAGCAAGTGATCGCTTTATCAGGTGATGGTGGCATTGCGATGTTAATGGGTGATTTGCTGACTTTAAAGCAATACCAACTTCCCGTTAAGGTCATCATCTTTAATAATAGCTCTTATGGTTTCGTTGAGCTAGAGATGAAAGCATCAGGCGTGCTTGAATATGGAACGGAATTGCATAATCCCGATTTTGCTAAAATTGCTGAAGCCATAGGTATTCTTGGCCTCAAAGTAGAACAATCGAAAGATCTTCCTCAAGCAATCCAGAAAGCCTTAAGCCATCAAGGCCCTGTTATCTTAGATGTCATTGTTGATCGAAATGAGCTAGCGATGCCCCCAGTGATTACTTTAGATGAAGCAAAAGGATTTGGATTATACCTTATACAAGCTGTTATCAATGGTAAAGGGGATCAAATTATTGAACTTGTAAGAAGCAATGTGACTAATAAATAATTTTCGAGAAAAAATGTCAAAAAAACTACAAAATAAAGTTGCGATTGTTACCGGTGCCTCTAAAGGAATCGGTGCTTCCATTGCTAAAGCTTTAGCAGCTGAAGGTGCCGCTGTGATAGTTAATTATTCATCCTCTCACGAAGATGCTGAAAAGGTTGTTAATGAGATTAATGAGAAAGGAGGGCAAGCATTAGCTGTACAAGCGAATGTTTCTCTGCAAAAAGATATCGAGTACCTCATTCAAGAAGCCTTACGTGTTTTTAAAAAAATAGATATTCTAGTGAATAACGCCGGCTTGTATGAATTCCTACCTCTTGAAATGATAACAGAAGAACATTTTTATAAGCTTTTTAATATAAATGTATTAGGGTTAATCTTAACAATCAAAGAAGTCGTTAAACACCTGGGCCCAGGTAGCAGTATCATTAATATTGGTTCTGTTGTCAGCTTAGCAACAGTTCCAAATGGTTCAGTCTACAGTGCAACCAAAGCGGCTGTAGACACCATTACTCGATCGCTAAGTAAAGAACTAGGCGAAAAGCGCATTCGCATCAATGCTGTTAACCCGGGTATGGTAGAAACAGAAGGCACTCGATCTGCAGGAATTAATACTAGCGATTTTAGAAAACAAGTGGAAGCAAAGACTCCCCTCGGACGAATTGGCAAACCAGAAGATGTGGCACCCTTAGTCACTTTTCTTGCCACTGATGACGCTTCATGGATCACAGGTGAAACCTATTACCTTTCCGGAGGAGCACGTTAAAATTAGAGCAAGGTACCCTCTAGGAAAAAAGCAGCCGTGATAAAATAAATAATAATACCAGTTACATCCACGAGTGTTGCTACAAGTGGTGCTGATGCTGTTGCTGGATCGTAACCTAATTTTTTGAGCAACAATGGAAGCATTGCACCAGAAATTGTTCCCCATAAGACGACCCCTATAAGCGCAAAAAAGATAGTGATCGCGATAAGGAGCCAATGAGGGCCATAGATGTTGGAAAATGTACTCCATACACTAATTCGCATAAAACCAATGGTGCCGAGGAGAGAACCTAAAAAGAGTCCTGATAAAATTTCCCTTTTCATGATTTTCCACCAGTCTCGTAAAGTCACTTCGCCAATGACCAAAGCTCTAATAATTAACGTCGATGCTTGAGATCCTGAGTTACCACCACTCGATATAATTAAAGGTAAAAATAAGGCTAAAACAACTGCTTTTGAAATTTCGTCTTCAAAATATCCCATTGTCGTAGCAGTTAAAAGTTCACCAAGAAATAAAATAACTAACCAACTCGCCCGCTTTCCCATCAAGCTCAAAAAGGGTGTCTGCATGTAGGGGTACTCCAATGCCTGCGTTCCCCCAATTTTTTGAATATCTTGGGTATCTTCTTCAGCCATCAAGTCAAGAATATCGTCAATCGTCACAATTCCTATGAGAACCCCTTCTTTATCCGTCACGGGCAAAGCTACACGATCCTCTCGGCTAAATACTTTAATCGCTTCCTCGTCGTCATCGTTAACTGATAAAGATACAAAACGATGATCTGTTAAATCTTGCACGGTCTGATCTAAAGGTGCAAAAAGAAATTCTTTAATCCTTAGGTCATCGATTAACTTACCGTCATCGTCCACCACATAAATTACATTAATGGTTTCGCTATCACGGCCATATTTGCGAATGTAGTTAAGGACTTGTTGAACAGTCCAATTTTGCTTAACAGCCAAATAGTCAGTTGTCATTAAACGGCCAACACTATTTTCGGGATATCCCAAGAGCTTTAGTGCCGCAATTCTTTCCGTTAAAGGAAGAAGTTTAAGTAATTCATTTACAGCTGCATTAGGCAATTCCTCTAAAAATGCCGTTCGATCATCTTGCGACATTTCACTTAAAATGCTCGCCGTCATTTCTGGCTCTAAAGCATTTATCAAGGATTTTTGGATATTAAAGGGTAAAAATTCAAAAACTGTCACAGCAGCTTGCGGAGAAAGTTGTTTAAAAAGCACAAGCTGTTCGCCTTGAGGAACTTGACAAAGTAAATCAGCAACTTCAATCGATCTTAAGTGATTGAGATCAAAAGATGTTTGAGCCTTATCAGCATCCATTGCTTTCCCTCAAGTACGTTTTTAATCGCAAGATAGGGATTCTTCAAAGAAACTGCAATCCGAAAATCAAAATACTGCTCACAAACATGAGCAGCTTGATAAATTACCTGCAGTTACATGGCTCTTTGCATTTGCAGCATTGAAGATTTTCTAATAACTTATTTTGTTTAAAGCAACCACAGTCTTGTTCGCTTGTACAGGCACACGCTTGGCAATGGCAATTAAATTTTTCACCCTCTCCCGCTTGTAAAAATAGCGTTGATGAAACAGCCGCTAATAATGTGATTAAACTTTTCATTTCTCCCTCCCTTTAATGTTTTTGAAAAGCATAACCTTTTTTTTCATAGAGTGTAAGTAAATTTTTTTATTAAGAAACATGGCTAACATTTAGTAGACATTATATACATCAACAAGAAACCTTTGAAACAAAGGAGAAAAAGATGGAAGAAGAAAAAAATCAAAAACGCCCCCCTCAGGAACAATCGCCTCCTGGTGAACAAAAAAAAATGGTCCCACGCCCAGAGGTTGATAGAAGCGAGGAAAAAGGAAGTGGTAAACTGAAAGATAAGGTTGCACTCATTACAGGCGGAGATAGCGGGATTGGTCAAGCTGTGGCCATCGACTTTGCCAAAGAAGGAGCTGATATAGCAATTGTTTATCTAAAAGAACATAGCGACGCAGAAGAAACAAAAAAAAGTGTAGAAGAATATGGCAAAAAATGTCTTTTAATCGCAGGCGATGCCGGCGATGAGAAATTTTGTCAAAAAGCGGTGGAAGAAACCGTATCAAAACTTGGCAAACTTGACATACTGGTCAACAATGCCGCTGAGCAGCATCCGCAAGATTCTATTGAAAAAATCTCTGAACAACAACTAGAAAAGACCTTCCGCACCAATATTTTTTCTTACTTTTTTATGGTAAAAGCTGCTTTGAAATACTTGAAGCAAACCAAAGGTATTATTATTAATACAACCTCAGTCACAGCTTACCGTGGAAGCAAGCAGCTTCTTGACTATTCCTCTACTAAGGGAGCGATTGTGGCCTTTACTCGCTCTCTCTCTTTAGCTTTGATTGACGATGGAATAAGAGTCAATGGAGTTGCTCCAGGTCCTATATGGACGCCTCTTATACCTTCAACTTTTCCTCATGAAAAAGTAAAGAACTTTGGTGAAGACACTCCAATGAAACGCGCCGGTGAACCTTCAGAAGTTTCACCTTGCTATGTTTTTTTAGCCTCACAAGATTCTTCCTACATCTCAGGGCAAGTTCTTCACCCTAATGGTGGCGAAGTGATCAACACCTAATAAAAACCCCTTAAGAAAAACCTTCTTAAGGGGATCGTATCTTAAATAATTCCGAATAATTTAAGAACAATAATGAGGCTAATAGGTACTCCTACCAGCCAAAGAATAACCGCTCTTCCCATAAATGTTCCTCCAGATTGGCTGCTTAATGTTTTTTTTGGCTTCCAAAATGTTTTTTAAATTTTTCTAATTCTTGCTCTGCTTGATCTTTAGCATAGCCGTAACGTGATTGGAGCTTACCTAGAAGAGACTCTCTTTTTCCATCTATTTCTTGAAGATCATCGTCCGTCAGTTTACCCCATTGTTCTTTAACTTTTCCTTTAAGTTCATGCCATTTTCCTTCAAAATAATCTTTATTCATAATTCCTCCTTAAACTAAAAGTTAAAACCCCTCTAATTAATTAATAACAAATAATTTTTAAAATTTATAGTTTAAAAATTTTAAAGCAACCTTTGCGGCATGAAATCCACACATTCCATGAACCCCTCCACCAGGAGGAGTTGATGAAGAGCAGATAAACAAATTGTCTATCGGGGTCTTATAAGGAACGATCCTTTTAGTGGGTCGAGTAAAAAGTTGATAAAGATCCTGAACACCCCCATTAATGTCCCCTCCAATATAGTTTGGATTATAAATTTCCATATCTTTAGAGTTTTTGACACTTTTAGCCAGTATACAATCTTTAAAACCAGGAGCCCAGCGCTCAATTTGATTTTCGATAATCTCAGACATATTAACCGTTGATCCATGCGGTACGTGACAATATCCCCAAGCTATATGTTGGTCTTTTGGAGCACGGCTTTTATCAAATAAAGATGGCTGCGATAGAATAATATAAGGCTTCTGCGAGTGCTGATTTTGCCAAAGTTCTTTCAGAGATAGCATAATTTCCTGCTCATCGCCCCCAAGGTGAATCGTTCCAGCTTCGCTACACTGTTTATTTTTCCAAGGAATGGGTGAACTTAAAGCCCAATCCATTTTAAAGATGCCTGGTCCATAACGATAGGCCTGCAGTTGACGTTGGTAAGATTTTGGAAAAAGGTCCCCTGCAATCTTGAGTAGTTGGCGTGGCGTGACATCCATCATAATGACTTTAGAGGGTGGTAATTGGTCTAAACGATTGATGGTCAGTCCAGTAACAATTTCCCCTCCCAATGAAACAAAGAATTTGGCTAAAGCATTGGTTAGGTTTTGCGCCCCTCCTTTTGGGAAAGGCCATCCGACTTTGTGAGCTAAAGCTCCTAAAATGATGCCATAGGCTGAGGTAAGGGATCGATCTAAAGGCAAAACCCCATGAGCTGCAAGCCCTGCAAATAGGCTCCTTGTTCTTGGCTCTTTAAAGAGCTTTTTGGCTAATAGGGTGGCAGGCTGAAGGGCATAAAAAGCAAAGCGCAGCATGGCCCAAGGATGCTTAGGGATTCTTAATGGCCCCAGGATATCGTTTGCTAATGCATCCCATTGGCTGGCTAATGGCTCGATAAGATAAGCATAAGAGTACCCGTCCTCTCCTAAACTCTTTATCGTTGTCGTTAAGTCTTTTTCTAAAACAACAGCATCTGAATTCTCTAAAGGATGGGCCAGTGGGATGGAAGGTGTTACCCATTCTAAATTTTCAAGATCTAATTGATTAAAAAATGGAGAGCCCCTCCCTAGCGGATAGACAGCTGCACAAACATCATGAATAAAGCCTGGGAGCGTTAACTCTTGAGAGCGCATGCCACCGCCTAAAGTTTCTTTACCCTCTATCAGCATGACAGAGAGGCCGGCTTGAGCTAAAGTAATAGCCGCCGCGAAACCATTGGGCCCTGAACCAACAACGATGGCATCTTTTTCCATCTTTTTAATCCCTTTTAGAACTAGATAGATAAGAAGCTAATAAAGATCAAGCATCGCCTAATACGTCTTCGCCTAAAGCTTCCTTAATTCTATCCGCCACAAAAGCAATGTTGCTAAGTTCATCATTATGCCCTTCTGGCACCCCAATAAATACCTTGTTTTCTACATGCTTTTTTTTGATGAGTCTACATGCTAGGGATGCTTCTTTAGGGATGACCCCATCATCAACAATCTCTTGATGGCTGTTTAAAATCAGATAGTTCTTTGCATCATCCTGAGTACATCGGCTTTGAATGACAATTTCTGGAACCGTTAATCTTTTAGAAGCTTCATAAGTTTTAATGTTCCACCCAAGTACATTTAATAAAATCCAAGCCGCTTTACCGATTGTTTTTGCAACAGAAGCAGTACTATCAAACGTTCGACTCTTGACAAAGACATATTTGATATTCCTTTTTAAGGTATGTTTTCTTAAAGCTTCTCCTTGGATACCTCCTCCAATAGAATGTCCGTAACCTATAATTTCTTTTGCTCCTAGACCATGAGGGTCTTCCAAAAGAGCAAGAACAGACCTATACGCTTTTATTGCAGACCTTTTACTTGGCAACCCCGGGCTTGCTCCCACGCCTGGATAGTTAAAAACGATTAAATTACTATTTAATTCACCCATGAGGTTCACCAACTCGCTTGAAGAAACGAACCTTGAAGGCACGGTCGTCTCATAGCATTGTCCATTACCTAATGAACCTATTAGCCATCGCCCGTTTTTTAATGAATCTTTTTTTGTTACAAGAAGGACATCTATCTTTCTACCGTCACATTTAATGGTAATCCGTTTATAGAGAAGGCCATTATTTAATTCGATTGTTGATCGCAGTCCTGCAAGTTTAGATCGATCAAATAGCCAGGCCGGGATCATGATAAGTCCCCCTAAGGCATGTAAAGCACGCCCAATTTTTACAGGAAAACAAACGATTGAAAAAATTGTTTCAGCAATTCTTAAAACCTTGCTTTTAGTATTCCATTCATAAACCGTCTTACTTGCTTTTTTCTGAGAGAGTTCTTGAGCTGCTTTCTGCTCATAGTTTTCACTCGAAAGGTACTTTTCTAATTTTCTTTGAATACTCGACATAAATTTCCTGTGAACTTTTTTAATTCAACATTTATCTCAAAAAAGAAAATAATTTTAAACAAAAAATATTGCCTTAATTCACAATTAATTAAAAAATAAAGTTATACCCTTAAGGAGGTGAGTTATGGCAAAGTATGGTCCAAAAGCTCAAAAGTCCGTCGAAGAAGCGGTGCATAAAATGAAACGGAGTAAATTAGAATCCGGGAAAAGTCACAAAACCGTAAAAAGCCGTAAACAAGCCATCGCTATTGGTTTATCAGAAGCAAGAAAAAAAGGTGCGAAAGTACCCCCCAATCCAAACGACTAATCGAGTGAGGTGATATGCATTATTTAAGTCTTCTGACCCTATGCTTTAGTCTTTTTCTTTTTCAACCAAATTTTGCGTTAGCTCCGACGGCATTGGAGTTCTCCGCACCAACAGCAGCCATGCCGTGGCCGCGAATTGTTGAATTCGCAAAAGAACAACTCCCTCAGGAGGGAGAACTTATTGCCAAGCCAGATGGATTTGTCTACGTTAAGGTAAATGACAACTATATCCATACTTTATTTCCTCTACTTGGGTTAGAAGAAGATGGATTTACCGAACCTCCCTACTTCCGTACAAAAGATGCCCCAGGTGCCCATATCAGCGTTTTCTATGTTGATGAACATGTGAAACCTGAAGAAGTAGGTCAGAAATTTAAATTCGAACTTAAAAAAATTGCGATCGTACAGCCAGAGCATGATACTCGTTATGCCATTTTAGAAGTGGATTCCCCTCAACTTGAAGAACTTCGTAAAAAATATGGCAAAACACCAAAATTAAAAAATCATGAATTTTATATTTCTATTGGTAAACAAAAGCTACGCTAAAGCAAAGGAATCTTATGCGCGCGATGGTTCTCACAGAAATTAAAAAACCTCTCGTGTTGCAGGAAGTACCCTGCCCCATCCCAGGTCCTTTTGATATTTTGATTAAAGTACATGCCTGCGGAGTTTGTCGAACCGATCTTCATATCGTTGACGGTGAGCTTCCACAACCAAAACTACCTTTAATTCTAGGACACCAAATTGTAGGGGTGGTCGAAAAAGTAGGTTTGAATGTCTCTAAACATCAAGTGGGTGATCGCGTGGGTGTCCCCTGGCTAGGCAATACCTGCCACCAATGTGAATTTTGTCTTTCCAACAGAGAAAACCTATGTAACCACGCCCAGTTTACAGGTTACTCTTTTAATGGGGGTTATGCTGAATTTTGTGTGGCTAAAGAAGATTATACCTTACCTATCCCTAACGACTACGATGATTTACATACAGCCCCTTTACTCTGTGCAGGTTTAATTGGCTTTCGAGGGCTTAGGCTAGCCGGCATCGCTCCTAAAATTGGATTTTACGGGTTTGGTTCTTCTGCTCACCTCCTTACGCAAATTGCAAGCTCTCTAGGACAAGAAGTTTATGTCTTTACCCGTCCTAATGATGTAACGACACAAACCTTTGCAAAAAAACTAGGAGCCTATTGGGCTGGGGGATCTGATAAATTGCCACCAGTAGCTTTAGATGCAGCATTGATTTTTGCACCTGTTGGTGAACTCTATCTTCAAGCATTGAAAGCAATTAAAAAAGGCGGTAAGGTCATTAGCCTAGGTATCCATATGAGCAATATCCCTTCTTTCCCTTATCACCTACTTTGGGAAGAGCGCTCCATGTCATCAGTGGCTAATCTCACTCGCCAAGACGCTTACGATTACCTACAAGTGATAAGGAAAATTCCTTTGAAAATTAATGTGCACCCCTTTCCTTTAGAACAAGCTAACCAAGCTTTAGACTCAATCAGAAAAGGTAATGTAGAGGGGTCCGTGGTCTTAGAAATTTTTTAGTGACTTAATTGATAGATAATTACCTTAGTGATATAAATATTTCTAGATAATAACTTTTTTTTGATAAAGGAGGTAATTATGACTAGAGATGATCGTTTAATGTCGCTACCTGCACTTTGGTCGAGATTTTTTGAAAACGAGCTTTTACCAGCTTCTGAAAACCTCTCTGGTAATGGGATTAGAATTTATGAAGAAAATAATGAACTCCATGTCGAAGTGCCTATGCCTGGACTGACTTCTAATGATTTAGAGGTGAGCTTGGATAAAGGCGTTTTATGGGTAAAAGGAGAAAAAAAAGAAGAGGAAGAAGATAAAAAGAGAAAATTTTATCGCTCTTCATCAAGGAAATATTCTTATTCGTTAGTGTTACCAACCCAAATTGATGAGAACCAAGAGCCTCAAGCTGTCTATGAAGATGGCCTTTTAAAAATCTCTCTTCATTTACCAAAACAGAGTGCAACTAAAAAGATCCAAGTAAAAACAAAATCCTAATTAAGGAGTTATTATTATGGCTAAAGAAGTAGTGAAACATCGGAAAGATGACAAAAAGAAACCGACTTTGACTCTTAAAGAGAAAAGAGCTTTAAAACATGAGAAAAAGCTCCATAAAAAATTTGCGCCTCCCTCATCATCTGAAGAATAATAAAAAAAGGCGACAGAAAAAAGCCTCTGTTGCCTCTTTTAGTCAAATCACCCCATGCTTGAATACCGAGAGAACCCTTAAAAATCCCAAAATAAGAAGCATTAAAAGTTTTTTTCAACTGGCTCAAAAAAGAGATTTGCGTTCTATGCTGAGGATTGGAAATGGTTTCAAATTCAATTCCTTTACTTTCTTGAGAATGAAAATCTTGAAATTAAGCGTGTCGCCACCATTTGTTTAGAAAATTTAGCAAGAATCCATGGTCGTCTTGACAAAGGGAAGATATTAGAAGCATTAAGCATGCATTTGCAAAATGAAAAATTGCAGCGACATGGAGGATGCGTTAAGCGACATTGCAACGTTTTTAAAATAACAATTATTTAATTTTACTAAGGCTTTTCTTCTTAGCCGCAGCGCTCAAGTAAGCTTGATCCTCCTTTAAGAGCGCACAGCAATCGTTGCAAGGATGTCTAGCCATTCTTCTAAAGCGAATATTTGAACGAGCTAACCTCTTAAACATCTCTTTTAGCTCTTTCTTAGTTCTAGGATTTGGCTTGTCTACGGGAAACATCTCTTCAATCGGACTAAAACACGGGCTCAAGCTCTTGTGGCTAAGGTTAGAGGAATTGTAACGAGCCAAAATATCGTTCACTCTTAAAAGTCGCCGCTCAAGCCGGCCAACAATGGCACGTGTCGTGTATAAAGAATTCGGGTTAAAAGCTGCCAAAGGGATAGCAGCTACGCTCACCACCGTCATTGCAGTCCCATATACGGGGGTTCTAACAATATCCGCTACATTCCTTAAAAAGCTTACTGAAAGACTTTTGAAAACACGTTTTCGCAATTGATTTTTGTCCAGAGTCCCCTCTTCTTTTGCTTCCTTGATTTCTTTCGAAAGTTCCCTCGCTTCTACTGCTAGCGGTCCAATGATTGTTAAATGCCACAGTAATCTTATAATCGAAAATAGAGGCCTAGCTGCGATCAAAGTCAGGTGCTTAGCTAAAATTTTTCTTCTCCGGCAGTCAAGATAAACCTCTCCTGTCTCTATGTTGATCGTGGCGAGAAAAATATGTTCGAGTTTTTTTTCCCCTTCTTTCCATCGACAGACTACCCTTTTGAATTTAGCGCTGTCCCTCTGAATGATTTCAAACTCTTTTTCCCAATTTGGATTAGCTTTTTTAAAATCTGTAAAATTATTATATAAATTCATAACAAATTAATTTATTTTCTTACAAAGAATTATAACATGAATATTAATTATAAATAAAATTGCGTCGTTAAAATTTAAAGATCACCTAGTTCTAGGCGGCTGTGTTGAATAATTCCCAGTAAAAAACTTAGAGAATGCGACAAAATGTCAGTAAGGAAGTTGCTAGCTAAAAAATGTTTGATGAAAATAGGTAGAAATAAAGAAACTCCTTGATTCTCCGGCAAGAGAAAACAAAGGAGTTGCGAACGCAACTGGTCAGAGTATAACAAACAACTCATTCAAAGAGGAAGCTTAACTTTTCTTATCGATCCAAAAATGATCAAAGAACTCAAGACATCAAGGACTAAAGCAAAGGCAAAAGCTGGTCGTCCTCAAGAGTTTTCAAACCGCCTTATAAAACTCCTTGCGATCATTAAAGTTCATTTCAAAATGGCCTATCGCTTTTTAGAAGGGTTTGCGAAATCTTTCCTTATAAAAATTTTTCCAGGATTAAAGCTCCCCACCGATTCCCTTATATGCAAACGCGTAGCTAATATAGGACTATCGCCTTTACCCTTAAGTACAGGGGGGACAATTGTTCTAGATAGCACAGGGATGAAGGTTACTGGAGAAGGAGAATGGAAAGTAAAAATTCATGGGAGAGGCAGGCCTAGAAAATGGGTAAAAGTTCACATAGGTATTGATCTTGAGAGCCAAAAAATAGTAGCTGAGGCTTGGTTGTAAAAGGAAGCTCATACAAATACTGTTGCATTTCTTGATTATCAGTAACCAAGGTAACTAACTCCCATGTCGAGAGAATTAACAACCTTCTTAGCTCATCCTTAGAAAAGGGCCCTTTGCCTGAAAAGATAAAACCAGCTCTCTTATTGGCCCGCCGGGCATGGCAACACCTGAACCAACGGGTCTTAAGCCATATTTATTTTGAATGATCTTAGCACCCTCAGCTAGAGTCTCATTAACTAACTCTTCTTCCCTACTGATAGGAATATCGCTTCCTTGGTAGAGTAAGCTACAAGCACTCAAAAGCATGCAAAGGGTTGTTAGTACACACTGCCTCATGGTTCTAACCCAGAAAGCTGTAATGCTTCTTCGTAAGTTTCATCTACGCATGTTTTATAAACAAAAGTATTGTTTGGATCGGTGCTTCTGTATGTAAGGATACCTTTGGAAATTTGAACAACTGACACATTAGGGTAATGTGAAGGATAATTTTTTTTATCGTGGTTATAAATAATTAATTGAACATTCTTTATTGTAAACGGGGGATCGTACAAATACTGTTGCATCTCTTGATTATTAGTAACAAGGCTGACTACCTCTCTTGCTGCAAGGATTAAAATCTTCCTTAGCTCATCTTTCGAAAGAGGACCCTTCGCTTGGAATGCTAAGACCAGCTCTCTTATTGGCCCACCAGGCATGGCAGACCCTAAACCCGCAGCCCTTAAACCATATTTCTTTTGAATAATTTTTACACTCTTAGCAAGAGTTGCATATACTAGTTCTCTCTCTCTAGAGCAATCGGGCGACTTAGCACTTAAAGGCATAAATGCGCTTATTATGAATAAAATTAACCATTTCATTAAAATTCTTTTCCTCCACTTTTTATGTAGTTAGCCATATGTAATTGCAGCGCTTCTTGATAAGTCGGGCTCGTAATCCCATGATCAAAAAAATCCGCATCGGGATGTGACGGTAACGTCACAATTGTATCCTTACATTTGCGAATTCCGGAACGATCAATTCTTGGGATAAAATCCCTATAGGCCGCAGCTCGATAATGTACGACCTTCGCACAGTAATCATCTTGGATATACGCTCCAGGAGCGATCGCAACGACAAGGATGCGTTTACGCAATTCTTCAGGATAGCTCATCAAGGCATTGCGAACATGTATAGCTCCTTGACTGTGACATACTTGTAAATACATAGCATCCGCTGAGTTAATCTTAAAAAAATCATCCCATTGTTGATGAATTAGCCTGACGGGTTCTGTTGCCACTCCTCTTAAACCCATGAAGCATTCATATAAATCTGAGAATACACCATGCGTAGCATTATAAACACCTTGGATATTATAGCTGGCTAAATCTGCAAGGTAACCCCTTGTTTGCGCAGCCATATCATACGTATTTAACATCCCATTGACAAAACCAACAGATAAATGCAGCTTCTCGGGTACACGATAAGTTAAACAGAGGCGAGACTGGTCATGGTGGGTAAACTGCAATTCAAAGTTATCCCAAAAAGTAATGTTGCCCTCAAACAGTCCATATAAGTCAAAGTGTGTGAGGGGAGAATTGGACACATAGGCGTAAAGGTTGGGGCCATCCTCATGGCCAATGGGGTCAGGAGTGATCCATCTTCCCAATGAAGCATCATAGTAGCGGTTTCCAAAGTAGATAAAACCAGTTTCTTGAT
>BBPT01000017.1 GCA_000829755.1 Parachlamydiaceae bacterium HS-T3 | reverse complement strand
TCTTGCTACTTGAGAAACAGATTGTCCCTGTTGGTAGGTTTCTTCAATGATTAACTTCTTCTCTTCTAAGGACCATCGTCTTCTTCTTTCTACTAAAGTTATTAATTTGCTATTAGTCATAATTCTAGTCATACTCCTATGTCTTAAGAAGCAAACTAGGTGGTCCTGTTTTTTATGGGTGCACTACAACGATTTATCAAATGGCTCTATCCATTGAACTAATTTTGAAATAAAGGAATAACATCAATGTATCCGCGATTACCGGCTATTTTTCATTCAAAAACACCAGCTAAATTGCTTATCACTTTCTTTACTGCTATTTTCTTAATGTTGGAATCACCAACTTTAGAAGCAGGGGGATGGGGTAAAACAGGGGACGTCTTTGAATATGAGTCAACCACATGGAATGGGGTTTACTTTGATATGAACGGGCTTAGCTTCCTAGCCTCTATTCCCAACTACTCTGGGGCATCGCTTCAAAATGGTCTCGCTTCTTTAACAGGTTCTATCAATCAAGATATTGGATATATAATCGAAGCCTCTTTTATTCAAACTTTTACACCGCCAAAAACTCTGCAGGGGTTTGTTAAAATGGTCCAAGATGCTAACCCTGCTTACATCATCAATATAGTTGATGCTAGCCCAATAGGAGCGAAGTATGCAGTAGATCTAATTCCAATAGACCAAAATGCTATTGCTTTTTGGCGTTTTATATCTACTGATCGACGTCTTATCAAAATGGGCACAGATGATACCGACATAAATCGCAGGCTATACTTTTTTGAAAGCCTCTATATCCAGTAAATCTGGTTATTTAGTTAAATAAACGCACTAAGGAAGAAGAAGCACCATGTAATCATGGGTGTTCTTCTTTTATATTTTGCCTCTTTCCGTTCTAATTCTAAAGCTAATATTATATTGCATATTTTCCGAAGCATCATTTTCAAGGCTACCTTTCGGGTTTATTCAATCTACACCAATTTTCTGCGCTCTAGTACGGAAATTTGCGGAAGGCTAAAAATATTCTTGACTGAATTTATTCCAATTAAGATTATGCCATAATCATAATTTACTGAAGCTTAGTAAGACAAACTTGCTTTTGGGTTTTAGCAAAAAATATAAAAACTCACCCAATTGTTTATTAAATACAGAAAGGCTTTTTTAGACTTAACCTGAATATGATAACTAAGCTAGGAACCTATCCCACTAATCTATCTATACAAAAAACTATCAAACTTAGAGCCAAAAACCCTTTCCAAAAACAAACCTTTCTTTCCCATCTTACAGCTAATCGTCTAAACTTCCTTTG
Source organism: Parachlamydiaceae bacterium HS-T3 (assembly GCA_000829755.1). Lineage (GTDB taxonomy): Bacteria > Chlamydiota > Chlamydiia > Chlamydiales > Parachlamydiaceae > HS-T3. The sequence goes on along the minus strand of BBPT01000017.1, from coordinate 93 downwards.
CAGCCAGGATATAGCTCGTTCAACCTTCCACCGCATTCGTTTCAAAACCGCTTCAACCTTCTCTGGATCTTTTCCGGGTTTTTTACGCCTACA
>BBPT01000018.1 GCA_000829755.1 Parachlamydiaceae bacterium HS-T3 | reverse complement strand
ATGCAATGTAGCGCATCACTTCTCTATCACAAGTATCCAGAGAAAAGGCTACATGCACACGGTCTCCATTTAAACATTGTATCGAAAAGCTATCGGAGCACCATCTGGTATTGCTATGTAAGGTTTCCACTTTTCCTAAATGAGATCGGTTTGGCTTTCGTTTTGGTCTTTTTAGAAGCAGATTATAAC
>BBPT01000019.1 GCA_000829755.1 Parachlamydiaceae bacterium HS-T3 | reverse complement strand
TAAACATTGTATCGAAAAGCTATCAGAGCACCATCTGGTATTGCTATGTAAGGTTTCCTCTTTTCCTAAATGAGATCGGTTTGGCTTTCGTTTTTACCAATCGCGAAATGGATTAGAAAAAACCCGGAGACCTCCGCCAATATTTGGATTGATAGTGAGATGCCCCCCCCTGAAGTAGTAGATCGAGTTAACTCGTTCCTACAAGAAGAATTAAACGGTGCTTCTCATTCTGGGATCTGCTTTAAAGATATTCGCAGTCTAGAAGTCGTACAACAAAATCCTGGTGCATTTCATGCGAAAATTCCTGTCTATCTTCGAGTTGACTTAGGAAAAGCTATCGTAGCCGATCATGCAATGCGAAACCGGCATCATCACTATTTTGTCCTTGCTGATTTAGATGTAACCCCCATTTCAAGAAAAAAGTTATTTGATAAACGAACCCTCGAGTTTCTAGATGACTATGGCTTTGTGATGGCTAAAAGAGGAGGATTTTTCTATGAAAATAGCTTTCAAATCTTTAATTCAAATAATGAACAACTCATCCAGTCACACCGTAAGGTTATTATAGACCTTACCATCGACTTGGTATTAAAACGCCAGGAAAAAATTAATGAACAGCAAATTTATGATACCTATGTTCCCATGCTAGCTCATTTTTTGCATTATGATGGAAGGTTTGGCAAAATAAAAAACATTTCCGATGAATATCAATATTTTCGAAAAGATCATTTTGGTGCTTTTGGTACACTTATCACCGATTCACATTCCATTGATGTTCGAAACATGATGCCCACAAAAGTAGTGAAAATGCCTGCTTCACATTTTTTCATGAATACCAAGAACGACTACGACTCCGATTAAAAGATTGAAGAGCATTAATGAATTAAAAATTTAGGGATTATCGATTTGCTATACCTATAACCACTCTTATTAATTCTAATACCAATACTAAGCACACGTTTTTTGTTAGTTGGATTAACAAGAGCTAAAAATATTTTTTCTTGAAAGAACCATAGATTATTAAAGATAACTAAGTTAAGAGAATGAATTAGGAAAAAATAAAGGCAAAAAAAAAGCCTCAACTAAAGGTAGTTGAGGCGAAACAAAAACTTGGCGGCGACCTACTCTCCCACACTCTTGC
>BBPT01000020.1 GCA_000829755.1 Parachlamydiaceae bacterium HS-T3 | reverse complement strand
CCCTCATAAGGCTTTAAATATGCTCTCCCCAAGAGAGTATTTAAGAAAATTAAAAATGGCAAGCTAGTGGTCCGGTTTTAAAGGGGCAACTCCACCATTTAAACATTGTATCGAAAAGCTATCAGAGCACCATCTGGTATTGCTATGTAAGGTTTCCACTTTTCCTAAATGAGATCGGTTTGGCTTTCGTTTTGGTCTTTTTAGAAGCAGATTATAAC
>BBPT01000021.1 GCA_000829755.1 Parachlamydiaceae bacterium HS-T3 | reverse complement strand
TGACCTTGCCCCGTAAAAACCATCCGAGAAGAAATAGAGATTCGTGCTAAAATTTAACAAATTTAAGGTACGAATAATGAAAAAAAGATTCTCAGAGGAACAAATCATTCAAATACTAAAAGAAGTTGAAGCAGGTTCAACGGTGGCTGATGTCTGCCGCAAATACAGCGTAGCTCCTGCCACCTACTATTCTTGGAAAGCGAAATTTGGTGGGATGAGTGTCTCTGAAGCACAAAGATTAAAAGCCTTGGAAGAAGAAAATAGGAAATTAAAAAGACTAGTGGCTGATTATGCACTTGATAATGTGGCTTTAAAGGACCTTTTGTCAAAAAAGTGGTAAGCCCGCAGACAAAGAGAGAAGCCATGGATGACTTAATAGTCAATCATGGCATAAGTCAAAGGCGGGCTTGTCGTTTGCTCTCTTTTGATAGATCTGTAGGGCGCTATAAGCACAAAATGAAAAAAGACACAGGAATAAAGGCTAAAATTATTTCGATTGCGCATGTACAAAGAAGCCGGCCTCAAAGTCAAGAGGCGAGGAGGAAGAAAGAGAGCTTTAGGATCCAGGATAGTGCCTGAAGTGCTTTGTAAACCAAATCAAAGATGGTCTCTTGATTTTGTTTCAGATGCCTTGGCTAACGGAAAACGGCTTAGGATTCTAACTATTGTGGATGATTTTACAAGGGAAAATCTTAAAATGGTGGTAGATACATCAATTAACGGAGTACGTGTTGCTCGAGAGCTATCTGAACTAATGGAGATAAGAGGAAAGCCGGAATGCATATTAAGTGATAATGGGACAGAATTTACAAGCAATGCCATTTTGAAGTGGTCATGGGATAACAAAATTAGCTGGAAGTATATTCAACCAGGTAAGCCGATGCAAAATGGTTACATTGAAAGTTTCAATGGGAAACTTCGAGATGAATGCTTAAACGAAAATTGGTTTTTAAGCATTAGAAATGCTCGTAGCATTATTGAAAAATGGCGTGAAGATTATAACGGGTATCGTCCCCATACCAGTTTGAAAGGACTAAGCCCCGAACAATTTGCTAGAAATTTACAAGAAAATAATAAGAAATTAATTGCTTGAATTTCTATTT
>BBPT01000022.1 GCA_000829755.1 Parachlamydiaceae bacterium HS-T3 | reverse complement strand
TTTAAGGACAAGGAATAGCCAGTTAATGGCTATACCGACGGTTGGGCAAGCTTCTAGCTTGTTACATTGTCTTCTTCGCTTTGTCAAAGGCGAAGCTGTTTATACTCAGTAAGCAATAACTAAGAGTTACCTTTACCGGGATAATTTGAAGTATCGGGGGTTTAGCTCAGTTGGTAGAGCATCTGATTTGCATTCAGAGGGTCAGGAGTTCGAATCTCCTAGCCTCCATGCACATGCGGTTATAGCTCAGTTGGTTAGAGCGCGACACTGATAATGTCGAGGTCCCAAGTTCAAGTCTTGGTAACCGCATCGTTTTTCTTACAAGTATAAGAAGCAAGTTATTTTGAAAATCAATAGAAATCAAGAAAATCCTAAAAACTCAAATAACGAAAGTTAAATGAGTAGTAAACTAGAAGATAAGCTAGTTTA